>NZ_JBNFMU010000204.1:0-88919 GCF_049942315.1 Pseudomonas wayambapalatensis | reverse complement strand
CTGTCAAGCGTTTATTTTGAAGTTTTTCGCGAGAAACTCGTTTAGCTTCAAACACTTGACTCGCTGCGATCTCTCGTAGCGGGAGGCGAATCATACAGCACTCGAAGATGCTGTCAACTGCCTTTTTACCGCTGCCGATCAGATGATCGAAGCCCTTCACGCCGCATCGAACTCGCTTAACTCGTTGATTAACAAGGAGTTTTGCGCTCCGTTTGCTGCGGAAGTGGGGCGCATTATAAGGGGATCTGAGAGGCCGTCAACCTTTTATTTCACAAAATCTTAATCAGAATGAATGGCTTAGCCTGCGCATACCTCAAGAGCAGTTGCACCCGCCACCGGGATTTGCGCACTATATTGCGCAGATCACCCTTTCTTCTTATTAGGACAGTCTCCCCCAAATGAACACCCAGCCCCGCAGCCTGGCCGCTACGCTGTTCCCTATCGGCCTGCTGTTGATTGCCATGGCCTCCATCCAGTCCGGAGCATCACTGGCCAAGAGCATGTTTCCGGTTGTCGGCGCCCAGGGCACCACAACACTGCGCCTGATCTTTGCGAGCATCATCATGCTCGCGCTGCTGCGTCCGTGGCGCGCGAGGTTCAATGCCAGCACCCTGCGCAGCGTCATCATCTATGGGCTGGCCTTGGGCGGGATGAACTTCCTCTTCTATATGTCATTGCGCAGCGTTCCGCTAGGCATCGCCGTAGCACTGGAGTTTACCGGCCCGCTGGCAGTAGCGATCTTCGCTTCGCGCCGGGCCCTGGACTTTCTCTGGATCGCGCTCGCCATCGTCGGCCTGCTACTGCTCATCCCGACAGGCCAGACGGGAGCATCCCTCGACCTGACCGGCGCGGCCTACGCCTTGGGTGCCGGCGTCTGCTGGGCGCTCTACATTCTATATGGCCAGCGAGCCGGCGCGGAAAACGGCATTCAGACTGCGGCCCTGGGCGTATTGATCGCGGCGCTGTTCGTTGCTCCCATCGGCATCGCCCATGCCGGCAGCGCCTTGCTCACCCCTGCGCTGATTCCGGTCGCACTTGCGGTGGCAATCCTTTCTACCGCCCTGCCCTACAGCCTGGAAATGGTCGCACTGACGCGGATGCCCGCGCGAACCTTCGGCACACTGATGAGTATCGAGCCCGCATTCGGCGCACTGTCGGGGCTTTTGTTCCTTGGTGAAGTTCTCAGCCTGACCCAGTGGCTGGCGATCCTGGCAATCATTACTGCCTCGGTAGGGGCCACACTCTCGATGCGCAAGGAAAGCAGCCCTCCCGTAGCGGCTGACTGATTTGAGAAATACTTTCATTTGGAACAGCTTCAGCCTTGTACCTGTCTGCCAGGCTGTTTAAGCTGTCACGGCATCATCATCTTCAGACGATCTACTGAACCGGGCACGGAAGCAGGGGAATTTCAGGAAGAACGAGTCATCACTAGAAGGGCGGACACTACTCACCGCCCAGATAAGGACAGGAATGAAACGTATTTTTCTCATCCTGGCCATCTTGGCCATTGCTGGGTGTGCCGCTACAGCCAAGACCGAGGTGAAGCGGGGGAAGAAAGGCCTGCACATCAACTGCTCCGGCCTTTCATCATCCTGGGACAAGTGCTACGCCAATGCACAGGCGTCCTGCGGCAGCAAGGGGTACAAGGTGATCGCTCGCTCCAGCGACAGCGACGAAGAACCGGGCGACTACGTGTTCGGGATTAACCCCGCCGGCTACACCAGCCGAAGCATGATCGTCATCTGCAAATAAACGAAAGGGCAGCCTCAGGCTGCCCTTTCTCGTTCGAGTCGGTCGATCAGACCGGTTGCGTACGCAGTCTCAACCAAGTCAGTGCGTCGCCTTGCAACAGGGGCGCTAATCGCTCACGCACGGTCTCGTGATAACGGTTGAGCCATAGGCGCTCCGAAACATCGAGCAGCTCGGGCAGCAAGCACCGTGTGTCGATCGGGCAAAGCGTCAGGGTTTCAAAGGCCAGGAAGTCGCCAAAAGCGCTCCTGCCCGCCTCCCGATTGACTACGAGATTCTCGATTCGCACGCCCCAGGCTCCAGGTCTGTATGTGCCCGGCTCGATCGAACTGATCATCCCGACCTGCATGGCCGTCTGCGGCGTAGTTGCCGCCTGATAGGCAATGACCTGCGGCCCCTCGTGCACATTCATGAAGTAGCCCACGCCATGCCCGGTGCCATGGCCGTAGTCGACCTGATCGGCCCAGATCGGTGCCCGGGCGATGGCATCGAGCAACGGCGAAAGAATGCCCCGCGGGAAACTCGCCCGCGACAGCGCTATCACTCCCTTGAGCACCCGCGTGCAGTCATGTCTCTGCTCCAGGCTGGGTGTACCGATGGGCACCATCCGGGTAATGTCGGTGGTCCCGCCCAAGTACTGGCCGCCCGAGTCGATCAGCAGCAGGCCATTACCCTCGATCACCGCATGCGATTGCTCGGTGGCGCGGTAATGGGGCATGGCACCATTGGCATTGAACGCCGCGATGGTCGAGAAGCTCAGCGAGACGAAGTCAGGACGCCGTGCACGTGCCGCGCTCAGTTGCTCATCGACCGTCAGTTCGGTGATGGTCTCGCGCCCAAGGTTCGCCTCGAACCAGGCGAAGAACTCGCACAAGGCTGCACCGTCCTGCTCCATCACCTGGCGAATATGAACCAGATCCGCCTCGCTCTTGCGCGACTTGCTCAGCGTGGTCGGATTGATGCCCTCGACCAGCACGACTCGCTCGTCGAGATTGTCCAGCAGGCCATGGGTGACACGCGCCGGATCGACCAGCAGGCGAGTGCCGCCAACGAGACCCGCAAGTGCCTGACCAACTTCCGCGTAGTCACGCACCTGGATACCGTCGGCAGCCAGTACTTGACGCAGATGGCTATTGATCTTGTCCTGACCGACGAAGAGCGTGGCTTGATCACGACTAATCAGGGCGAAGGAAACGAACACCGGGTTGTACGAAACATCACTACCTCGAAGATTGAACAGCCAGGCGATGTCGTCCAGAGTAGCGATGAAATGCCAGTCAGCGCCCTTGCTGTCGAGGGCCTGACGCAGCTCAACGAGCTTCTGCGCGCGACTGGCCGTAGCCTGGGGAGGCAGGTGCTGATAGACGGGGTTGCCGGGCAAGGCCGGACGATCACTCCAGACCTCACCAAGCAGGTCCCGATCGGTCAACAGCCTCACATTGCGCGCGCTCAGGCGCTCTGCCAATTGACGGGAAGAGGCCAGCGCCATGACCGCACCATCAACTGCCACAGCACCGCCGCTGGCAACCTGCTCACCCAGCCAGTCCAATGCACCTGGCTGGCCCGGTAGCAGCTTCATCAGCTCGATGCCACTGCCCGCCAACTCCTTCTCTGCCTGCTCCCAATAGCGGCTATCGACCCACAACCCGGCGAACCCCGCGGCCACCACCAGCGTGCCGACCGAGCCCTGGAAGCCAGACAGCCATTGGCGCCCTTGCCAATGGCCGGGCAGATACTCGGACAAGTGTGGGTCGGCTGAGGGCACCAACAGGGCATCGATACCCTCCCTGACCATGACCTCGCGCACACGCGCCAGGCGTGCCGGTATGGATTTTTGAAGGGGGTTCAGACTGTTCATGCGCTCTCCTGCGATCACATCTTGGACGGTTCCAGATCGGGATAATGGAACACGCCGTCAGCGCCCGCAATCGGATCGTCCGCAACAGCCTTGCGATTGCCCGGACTGCCCCCTGCCAATCCCGCGAACAACAGGATTGGCCGGTAATGGCATGCAGTACTACGCCCCTTGATGAACCTGGGCCTCACCAACCTCGCAGTGCAAGCCGCCATCGAGGCCCCGCACCAGGCTACGCAGGGTCTGGTAGGCCGTGAAGTTGACGCCGCGCGCCTGGTGACGCTGCAACAGGTCGAGGAACGGCTCTTCGACGAAACAGGACGCGGCAGCCGCCCACTCCTGGCGCGATTGCCATTGCAGGTACTGCAGCACTCGGCTGCCATCGACACTGGCCTGAATGCTGACACCCAGCAGACCATCGCAACGGCTGGCGATCTCCTCGGCCCGCAGGACCAAAGCCTCGGCCAGGGCCTGTTGCCGAATCGCCGGCACTTCGTACTCGATCATCTGAGTAAACCATAGGGAATGGGGGGTGGCCGCCATGAACAGTCTCCTTGCTCGGGGTACTTGCAGCGTGATGGCGAGCAGGGTAAAACCTCGAGTTAAGTCAAGGTCAAGGAATATTTCGACATGCCCAGCCAGATTGTGGCGGCACCGGAGCGCCTGCTCAGCGTAGGCCAGTTGGCGGCGCGCAGCGGCGTCGCGGTGACCGCGCTGCACTTTTATGAAAGCAAGGGACTGATCCACAGCACGCGCAACAACGGCAACCAGCGCCGCTTCGAACGGGCCATGCTGCGCCGGGTAGCGGTGATCAAGATGGCGCAGCGCCTCGGGGTGCCGCTGGCACACGTCGCCGAGGCGCTCAATACACTGCCCAAAGGGCACACACCGACCGCCGAAGACTGGCAGCGGTTCTCCGCGCAATGGCGAGAAGACCTGACCCACCGCATCGAAGAACTGATGATGCTGCGCGACCAGCTGGATGGTTGTATCGGCTGCGGCTGTATGTCTTTGAAGGAATGTCCGCTGCGCAACCACCACGACCGTCTCGCCGAGCAAGGTCCTGGGCCTCACCCGCTAGGCGCGGACGCTCAGGCAACCACAGCGAAACGTCGCCGGTAGTCACTGGGTGTAAGGCCAGTGATGCGCTGGAACACCTTACGGAAGGCACCGGGGTCCTGGTAGCCCACGCCCCAGGCAATCTGGTCGACGCTGCGCCGGGTGAACTCCAGCAGGCGGCAGGCACGCCCTACCCGGACCTGCTGGCAGTATTGCGTAGGACGCAGCCCAGTCGCCGCGCGAAAGCGTCGCAGAAATGTACGCTCTTCAAGCCCGGCACATCCGGCCATGCTTGCCAGATTGGCTTCTTGCGCGCCACTCCCCTGCAGCCAGTGCTGCACCTTCAGCACGGCTTCATCGCCGTGATCCAGCCTCGGCGCGAACAACGCACCGGGCAGCGGGGTCGGTACCGGATCGACCGCCAGGTAGCGGGCGGTCTCGCGCGCCAGAGTCGCACCAAGGAAACGCTCCAGCAGGCGCAGCCCAAGTTCGGTCCAGGCCATCAGGCCGGCCGACGTCATGATGTCACCGTCGTCCAGTACCGATACGCTGGCGTCGGCACGTACTTGGGGATAGCGCTCGGCCAAGGTCTGGGCGTAGTTCCAGTGGGTGCTCGCCGAGCGCCCGTCCAGCAGGCCACTGGCCGCGATGAAGAACACGCCGATACACACCGACGCGAGCACCGTGCCGCGTGCATGCCATTGGCACAAGTGCGCGCGGTGCCGCTCGAGCAGCGCAGATGCAGGTGCCGGACCAAGACTGGGCGGCACTACCAACACCTTGAGATCATGGGGCACGCCCGGCAGGCTGTCGTAAACCTCGCAGAGTTCGCCGGCCTGATCCAGTTGCCAGTGGCTGACGCGGATCCGCAGCTGCTCCCCACCACCGAGTTCGCAGGCGACCCGACTGGCGACCGTGAACAGATCCGTCAATCCATGCACGGCGGCACGTTGCGCCTCGGGATAGACCAGCACGCCGATTTCCAGGCCTACGCCGATGTCAGTTTTTGCCTTCATTGTGTCGATCGCGCCAATCCTCATGTAGTTCGTTCAAGCCTATAACTATCGTCACACCACGACCACGCCCAAGGAGGCACGCGACATGAACAAACAGGCCCTGATTCTCATCGATATCCAGAACGATTACTTCCCCGGTGGCAAATGGACTCTCGATGGCGCCGACGCGGCGGCCGACAACGCTGCCCGCCTGCTCGCCGCTGCCCGCAAGCGCGGCGACCTGGTCGTGCATGTGCGTCACGAGTTCGAATCAGCCGATGCGCCGTTCTTCGCCCCCGGCTCGCCAGGCGCCGAGATCCACGCCAAGGTGCTGCCGGTCAGCAACGAGCCGGTGGTACTCAAGCATCAGGTCAACGCGTTTCGCGACACCGAGCTCAAATCGCTGCTCGACAAGCATGAGGTGAAAGCACTGACCATCGTCGGCGCCATGAGCCACATGTGCATCGATTCGGCCACCCGCGCTGCCGCAGACTTCGGCTACCAGGTCTCGGTGGCGCACGACGCCTGCGCTACGCTGGCCCTGGAGTTCAATGGACAGACGGTGCCCGCATCGCATGTGCACGACTCAGCCATGGCAGCGCTGGCCTTCGCCTTTGCCACTGTCGAAAGTACCGACACGCTGCTGGCCAGGTAGGCGGGGGATTCAGATCACCACATTACGCACGAAGCGCGTGGGCTGGTCGCCGTCGTTGCGGTAGGCATAGCGGCAGTCGCTGGGGAAGATGTGGAACTCCCCAGCGCGCAGGTGCAGTTCACCCCCTTCGATCAACAGCGTCAGGCAGCCCTCGGCCACATAGATCTGCTCGCTCCAACCCTCGGCGTCAGCCTCACTGGCATAGTGCTCGCCCGGTGCCAGGGTCCATTCCCAGAGCTCGACCTCGCGCCGCGCCGGGCTGCTACCCAGCAGCACTGCGCGGCTATCAGGCTGCTCGCCGGCCCAGGCCAGCTCGTTGATGCGTGCAGGATCGCGCTGCTCGGGCGCCTGGATCAGCGTACTGAACGCCACCCCCAGCGCTTCGGCGATCAGGTCGAGGGTGGTGAGGCTGACGTTCTTCTCGCCCGCCTCGATGGCGACCAGCATGCGCCGACTCACACCAGAGTGTTCGGCCAGAGCAGTCTGGCTAAGCCCTTTGTCGTTACGCAAGCGGCGAATGTTCTGACTGACGTGCTGCAGCACCGAAGCACGGTGCGAAGAATCTTTGTGCACTATATTGCTCACTGGTAGGGATTGCGCAGTATACTGCCCACTTTGCGGCGATTGTGCGCCGCCCCTTCCGAGTGCGCAAGACCATGACCCAAACCACCAGCAGCCAACGGCCGTCCGTATCCTTTCGCCTGAGCAAAGCCGAATGGGTGCTGGTGTTCATCACCATGCTCTGGGGCGGCACCTTCCTGATCGTGCACAACGTCATGGCCGTGAGCGGACCGATGTTCTTCGTCGGCCTGCGCTTTGCGGCAGCGGCATTTTTCGTCGGGTTGGTATCGGCGAGAGCGCTCTCGGGCCTGACGTTCACCGAGTTGAAAGCTGGCGTGGTGATCGGTGTATCGATCATGCTCGGCTATGGCTTGCAGACCATGGGCCTGCAAACCATCAGTAGCAGCCAATCGGCCTTCATCACGGCACTCTACGTGCCTTTTGTGCCGCTGCTGCAGTGGTTGGTGCTGGGGCGTCGGCCCGGCCTGATGCCAAGCATCGGCATTTGCCTGGCCTTCGTCGGACTGATGCTGCTGGCCGGCCCTGAGGGCGGTGCGCTGCATTTCAGCGAAGGCGAAATCGTGACCCTGGTCAGCGCCGTGGCCATCGCCGGCGAGATCATCCTGATCAGTCGTTATGCCGGCAAGGTCGACGTGCGCCGGGTCACCGTGGTGCAACTGGCAACTGCCTCGGCGCTATCATTCCTGATGATCTTTCCGACCCAGGAACGCATTCCGGACTTTTCCTGGCTGCTGTTGGCCAGTGCCCTTGGCCTGGGTGCCATGAGCGCGGTAATCCAGGTAGCGATGAACTGGGCGCAGAAATCCGTCTCGCCAACCCGCGCCACACTGATCTATGCCGGCGAACCCGTCTGGGCCGGCATCGTTGGCCGTATCGCAGGGGACCGCTTGCCAGGTGTGGCGCTTATTGGTGGCCTGCTGATCGTGATCGCCGTAGTCGTCAGCGAACTGAAGATTCGCCGCGATCGCGATCCCCTTCCAGAGCCGCAAGGCCTGACGCCAAGCGAAAGCGAGACAGGGCGTTGAACTCCTGATCAGCGGCTATGCTCTGAAAAAAACTGTTATAAAAAAACAGCTTGTCACAGCGCTTTTGTAGGATTCTGCCACAGCTTGCGTGTTGGTGATCACCAGCGTGGCACGTATGATCCATGGCAAACCTCTGTAGATTAGAACGCTATGTCTTTGATAGTGCTATTGCTTCTGCCCTTCATCGGCAGTTGCCTGGCAGCCGTGCTGCCGCACAATGCGCGTAATGCCGAGTCCATTCTCGCCGGGCTCGTGGCCTTGGTCGGCACTGTCCAGGTAGCGCTGCTGTACCCGCAGATCGCCCATGGCGGCGTGATCCGCGAAGAATTCCTCTGGCTGCCCAGCCTCGGGCTCAACCTCGTGCTGCGCATGGATGGCTTCGCCTGGCTGTTCTCGCTGCTAGTGCTGGGTATCGGTACGCTGGTGTCGCTGTATGCGCGCTACTATATGTCGCCCCAAGACCCCGTGCCCCGATTCTTCGCCTTCTTCCTGGCCTTCATGGGCGCAATGCTCGGGCTGGTGATTTCCGGCAACCTGATTCAGCTGGTGTTCTTCTGGGAGCTGACCAGCCTGTTCTCCTTCCTCCTCATCGGCTACTGGCACCACCGCAGCGATGCCCGCCGCGGTGCCTACATGGCGCTGATGGTCACAGGCGCAGGTGGCTTGTGCCTGCTGGTCGGCGCCTTGCTGCTCGGCCATGTGGTCGGCAGCTATGACCTGGACAAGGTCCTGGCCGCTGGCGAAACCGTCCGCCAGCACGCGCTCTATCCTGTGTTGCTACCGCTGATCCTGATCGGTGCCCTGAGCAAGAGTGCGCAATTTCCCTTCCAGTTCTGGCTACCGCATGCCATGGCTGCTCCCACGCCAGTCTCGGCCTATCTGCATTCGGCGACCATGGTCAAGGCCGGGGTATTCCTGCTGGCACGCCTATGGCCAACGCTGTCGGGCACCGAGGAGTGGTTCTGGATCGTCGGCGGGGCAGGCGCCTGTACCCTCCTGCTCGGCGCCTTCGCGGCGATGTTCCAGAATGACCTCAAGGGCTTGCTGGCCTATTCGACCATCAGCCACCTGGGCCTGATCACCCTGTTGCTTGGCCTGAACAGCCCGCTTGCAGCAGTTGCGGCGGTGTTCCACATTCTCAACCACGCCACGTTCAAGGCCTCGCTGTTCATGGCCGCCGGCATTATCGACCATGAAAGTGGCACCCGCGACATCCGCCGTCTCAGCGGACTGATACGCCTGGTGCCCTATACCGCCACCCTGGCCATGGTCGCCAGTGCCTCCATGGCCGGCGTGCCTCTGATGAACGGCTTCCTTTCCAAGGAAATGTTCTTCGCCGAAACCGTATTCATTACTTCCAGTGCCTGGGTCGAGGCCGCCTTGCCGGTGATCGCCACCCTCGCAGGCACGTTCAGTGTTGCCTACGCCCTACGCTTTACGGTCGACGTATTCTTCGGTCCGACCGCCCAGGACCTTCCGCATACACCGCACGAACCACCACGCTGGATGCGCGCTCCGGTCGAGTTGCTGGTCCTGACCTGCCTTGTAGTTGGCATCTTCCCTGCCCAGTCGGTCGGCCCGCTGCTGGCTGCCGCAGCGTTGCCGGTGGTAGGCGGCACCCTGCCAGAATACAGCCTGGCCATCTGGCACGGCTGGAACGCGCCTTTGATCATGAGCCTGATCGCCATGTGCGGCGGCGTAGTGCTCTACCTGTTACTGCGCAAACAATTGCGCCTGGGCCGCTTCCCCTACCCGCCGCTGATCGAACGCTTCAATGGCAAGCGGCTGTTCGAGCATGGACTGGTACGCTTGATGCTGCTGGCCCGGCACCTAGAAGGGCTGTTGACCAGCCGCCGCCTGCAGACCCAGTTGTTCATGCTGGTCGTTGCCGCCTTCCTCGCCGGGCTGACGCCCATGCTGTACAGCGGCATCAGTTGGGGGGACCGCCCCAAGATCCCCGGGTCCGGTGTATTCGTCGCCATGTGGCTGATAGCAATTGCCTGCGCCATCGGCGCAGCCTGGCAGGCCAAGTACCACCGTCTGGCGGCGCTGATCATGGTCAGCGTCTGCGGCTTGATGACCTGCATCACCTTCGTCTGGTTCTCTGCTCCTGACCTTGCACTCACGCAGCTGGTGGTCGAAGTCGTCACCACGGTGCTGATCCTGCTGGGCCTGCGCTGGCTGCCGCGCCGAATCGAAGGTGTCTCGCCCCTGCCTGGTAGCCAGGAGCGTGCACGCCTGCGACGCCTGCGCGACCTGCTACTTGCAGTGCTGGTCGGCGGCGGTATGGCGCTGCTGTCGTACGCCATGCTGACGCGCCCCACGCCCAACGACATCTCATCGTTCTACCTGAGCCGCGCACTCCCCGAAGGCGGCGGCACCAACGTGGTCAATGTGATGTTGGTGGACTTCCGCGGCTTCGATACCTTGGGTGAAATCACTGTGCTGGTCGCAGTGGCGCTAACGGTCTTCGCCCTGCTGCGCCGCTTCCGCCCGCCGAAAGAAAGCATGCAGTTGCCGACACAGCAGCGCCAACTGGCGCCGGACGTGATCACCGACCTGGTCAACCCACGGCATGTGACCGACACCGCACTGGGTTTCATGATGGTGCCTGCGGTGCTGGTACGTCTGCTGCTGCCGATCGCCCTGCTGGTCTCGATGTACCTGTTCATGCGTGGCCACAACCAACCAGGCGGCGGCTTCGTCGCCGGGCTGGTGATGTCGGTGGCGTTCATCCTGCAGTACATGGTCGCGGGCACCCAGTGGGTCGAGGCTCAGATGAGCCTACGGCCGCTGCGCTGGATGGGCACCGGATTGCTGTGCGCCACGCTCACCGGCGCGGGTGCCATGTTGCTGGGTTATCCGTTCCTCACCACCCACACTGCGCACCTGCATCTGCCGTTGCTCGGTGACATCCATGTCGCCAGCGCCTTGTTCTTCGATATCGGCGTGTACACCGTGGTTGTCGGCTCCACGCTCTTGATCCTGACCGCCCTGGCACACCAATCGGTACGTGCCTATCGCCCAGGCCATCCTAAATCCAGCCAGACAGGAGCCGCCTGATGGAAGAAGTCATCGCAGTCGCCATCGGCGTACTGGCCGCCTCCGGAGTCTGGCTGGTACTGCGCCCACGGACCTACCAGGTCATCATGGGCCTGTGCCTGCTCTCCTACGGCGTCAATTTGTTCATCTTCAGCATGGGTAGCCTGTTCATCGGCAAGGAGCCGATCATCAAGGACGGCGTCCCACAGGACCTGCTGAACTACACCGACCCGCTACCGCAGGCACTGGTGTTGACTGCCATCGTCATCAGCTTCGCCATGACTGCCCTGTTCCTGGTGGTCCTGCTGGCCTCGCGTGGCCTGACCGGCACCGACCATGTCGATGGCCGGGAGCGTGAGGAATGAGCTGGATGAATCAACTGATTGTCGCCCCGATCCTGCTACCACTGGTAACTGCTGCGATCATGCTGCTGATCGGCGAAAAGCACCGCCAGTTCAAGGCGCGCCTGAACCTGCTGTCGAGCCTGATCGGTTTGGGTATCGCCGTGACGCTGCTGATGTGGGTACGCGGCCAGGGCCAGGCCGAGTCCATCGGCGTCTACCTGCCCGGCAACTGGCCGGCGCCGTTCGGTATCGTGCTGGTACTCGATCACCTGTCCGCACTGCTGCTTACCCTGACCGGAGTCATCGGCGTCAGCGCCCTGCTGTTCGCCCGTGCCCGCTGGGACGGTGCCGGCGCCAGCTTCCACGCACTGTTCCAGATTCAGCTGATGGGCCTTTACGGCGCGTTCCTGACCGCCGATCTCTTCAACCTGTTCGTGTTCTTCGAGGTACTGCTGGCGGCGTCCTACGGTCTGTTGCTGCACGGTTCGGGACGCGCGCGGGTCAGGGCCGGGCTGCACTACATCGCCATCAACCTGTTCGCCTCGTCGCTGTTTCTGGTCGGCGCGGCCATGCTCTATGGCGTGACGGGCACACTGAACATGGCCGACCTGGCACTTAAGATCCCGCTGGTTGCAGAAGCCGATCGCGGCTTGCTGCACGCCGGAGCGGCGATCCTGGCCATGGCATTCCTGGTCAAGGCCGGTGTCTGGCCGCTGAACTTCTGGCTGGTGCCTGCCTACTCTTCGGCCAGCGCACCGGTCGCTGCACTGTTCGCCATCATGACCAAGGTCGGCCTGTACGCAGTGCTGCGTCTGTGGACGTTACTGTTCTCGGGCCAGGCAGGCGCCTCGGCGAATTTCGGTGGGGAATGGCTGGTGTATGGCGGCCTCGTCACCCTCGCGGTGGCTGCCGTCTCGATCCTCGCCGCCCAGCGCCTGGAGCGTCTCGCCGCGCTGAGCATCCTGGTCTCGGCTGGCACGTTGCTGGCCTCGGTCGGTTTTGGTCAGGCGGCCCTCACCGGCGCGGCACTGTTCTACCTCACCAGTTCCACCCTGGCCTTGTGCGCCTTGTTCCTGCTGGCCGAATTGATCGAGCGCTCGCGCTCGGCCAACGAAGCGCCCCTGGACGACGAAGAGGACGCCATCCCGCCGCCGCTCGAGTCCCTGCACCCACCCAAGGGCATCAACCTCGACGACGAGCAGAAGGCAGTGATCGGTCAGATCATTCCCTGGACCATGGCCTTCCTAGGCTTGAGCTTCATCGCCTGCGCACTGCTGATCATTGGCATGCCGCCGCTGTCCGGCTTCATCGGCAAGCTCAACCTGATCAGCGCACTGTTCAACCCGCAAGGCCTGGGCATGCCACCCGAGCAGCCCCTGTCAGCGGCGGGTTGGTGCCTGGTAGCCCTGTTGCTGCTATCGGGCATGGCATCGCTGATCGCCTTCGGCCGCGTGGGCATCCAGCGCTTCTGGAAACCGGAGGAGCGGCCATCGCCATTGCTGCGCCGCTATGAATGCGTACCGATCGTGCTACTGCTGGGGTTGTGCATTGCCCTCAGCATCCAGGCCGAGCCGCTGCTGCGCTACACCCAGGACACCGCCGCTGGCCTGCAGGCACCCGACGCCTATATCCAAGCGGTGATGTCCACCCGCCCCGTGCCTGGGCCGACCACCATGACGCAGGTACAACCATGAACCGGCTGTTCCCCGCCCCGCTACTGTCACTGGCGCTGTTCGTGCTGTGGCTGGTGCTGAACCTTTCCGTCAGCCCTGGCAATCTGCTGCTTGGCGCCGCCCTCGGCATCCTTGCACCCGTGCTGATGGCGCCATTGCGCCCGCAACACGCCCATATCCGCCGCCCGCTGGTGATTGCACGCTTGATCGGCCGTGTGGGCCTGGATGTGATCCTCTCCAACCTGCAGGTTGCCCGAGGCGTGCTGCGAGCCAGCAGCCATCCACCACGTTCTGCCTTCGTGCACATCCCCCTGTCGCTGCGCGACGCCCATGGCCTGGCCGCCCTGTCGATGATCACCACAGTGGTGCCCGGCACGGTCTGGTCAGAGCTGGCCCTGGATCGCAGCATCCTGTTGCTGCATGTGTTCGACCTGGACGACGAAGCCGCCTTCATCGAACACTTCAAGCACACCTACGAACGCCCGCTGATGGAGATCTTCGAATGACTGGCCTGCTCGCCAACGCCATTCTCGCCAGCCTGTTCATCTTCATCATCGCCATGGCCCTGGCGCTGGTCAGGGTGTTCCGCGGCCCTTCGGCGCAGGACCGGGTCCTGGCGCTGGACTACCTGTACATCCTGGCCATGCTGATGATGCTGGTACTGGGCATCCGCTATGCCAGTGATACCTACTTCGAAGGCGCGATGCTGATCGCCCTGTTCGGTTTCGTCGGCTCCTTTGCCCTGGCCAAGTTCCTGCTGCGCGGAGAGGTGATCGAATGATCCAGACTGTCGAACTACCGTTCTGGCTGGAGCTTGCCACGGCCGTACTGCTGCTTACAGGCAGCCTGTTCGCTTTGGTCGGTGCAATCGGACTGGTGCGCCTGAAGGATTACTTCCAACGCATGCATCCCCCGGCACTGGCCTCGACCATAGGCGCCTGGTGCGTCAGCCTCGCCTCAATCCTGTACTTTTCCGGTCTCAAGCAGGGGCCGGTGCTGCATGCCTGGCTGATACCGATCCTGCTGTCGATTACCGTGCCGGTGACTACGCTGTTGCTCGCGCGGGCCGCCCTGTTCCGCAAACGCATGTCTGGAGAGCAGGTGCCGGATGAGGTCAGCAGCGGTGGCGACCGGGGCAACTGAGCGCCAGTCGGATCTGAATGGTCAACGCTGTCAGTGCTGGGTCAGGCGCTGCAGCTCGCGCCGCACCATGGCCACATAAGGAGGCGGGCCGAGCCGATAGAGCTCACCCGCTACCCAGGCCAGCCAGCCTTCTTTCAACTGTGCTCGATGGGCGATCAAGCGCTCGGCGTCCCGAATGGCTTGCGCCTTGTGACGCTGGTGAAACTCGGCGCGCCCCGCAGGCAACGCATCGTCGCCACTCATTCACTGGCCTTGAAAGTGGTCAGCTCGCCCTTGCGCCATTTGGCGACCTTGCCGGTCACCGCCTTGAGCAGTTTGCCCAGGCCTTCCGCCACCTGGGACTGGGCAGCGAACACAAGCATCACGCCCTGCCCGTCCCGGAAGACAATGCCGTCGCCCTCGGGCACCGAGACGAACGCATAGTCACCCACCCCATATACATTGAACTTGATCTCGCGAAAACGCAGCTCGAGCTTGCCACCTTCGCGGCTGGGCAGGACGGCGGCACGGAAGTGATCCCCGACCTTCAGTTCCAGACGTTGCTTGTCATCGACAACCATCGCGTTGTCGGTATCGATCTCGGCCATGTAAAGGCCATCGGGGTTCTGCTCGGTGACGTAGATGAAACGGCCCTGAAAGAGCTTGACCAACTTGGCCCGCAAGTCGCCCAAAGCGAACAGGGCGTGGGTATCCAGAGTACTGACTGCCAATGAAGTGATCCTCGAACCGGTTGTTTCCCGCCGCCACACGAAGTCGTGAAGGCGTGACGCGGCGGCCATTTCAAAGTGATGTCTGAAAGGTTAGTGACACAATGCTTGAAGCGTCTGCGGGGCTCATCGATACGGCAAGTAGGATTTTTTACACTCGCACGCCAACAAAACCCCTGGAGAACACTCGGCATAGATCCCGCATGGGGAACAGTTTTGTCTGACAACAATGCCGCCAGAAAAGATGCAATAGATAAAGCCAGGCCCCTCGGCAGAATGGGTCCGATATTCGTCCATGCATTTACAGGGGAAAGAATATGCACGAAAACACCGAAATCCGTCGAGAGGTCTCGAACATTTCTTACATCCGACCTCTACGCAACGTCGCACGTTTCGTGGTAATTCCCGCCGGCGTCGCGTTCTTCCACATCACCGAGCGTACCACTGGCCGGGTCATGGGGTTTCGCCGCAGCCACCTGGCAGCCTGCGAGCTGGCGCGAAGCCTGGACCGCTAAGCCGCATATCCCTTCGCCAGTTGCTGCAACCAGGCGGCCTGGCACTCCAACGCTTCAGCCCGGCTGGCAAAGGCAGTACCACGACGCTCGCCATCGACCAACACCACCCAGCACGCCCGTTGCCCTCGGGCCCGCAGCATCGCAGGTACGCCGGAACCTATCATCACTGCCACATTGACCCGGGATTGCATCATTTCTCTCCACTTAATTAGCAAGCTAACTACATGGGTAGAATACGATCCTCCAAAGCCGAGAAAAAGCACTCGCCCGTAGAGCTGTATTGCATCAATCGCAACAAATCGACATGTTTTCAGCCCCTACGGAAACGCGAAAGGCCCCGCGGATTGCTCCGCAGGGCCTTGCGCCGAGTGTGTCCGTTCAGATCTGCCGCTGGTGGCGGTCGAGCTGCTCGTGACGCTCCTGGGCTTCGATGCAGTATTTGGTGGTCGGGCTGATCAGCAAGCGTTGCAGCCCAATCGGCTCGCCGCTGTCATCGCACCAGCCAAAGCTCTCGTCAGCAATACGGCCCAGGGCCATCTCCAGCTGCGGCAGCAGGCGCTGATCGCGCTCGATGGCATTGACCAGCCAATGACGCTCTTCTTCGACCGAGGCCACGTCGGCCGGATCAGAAGGCGTGTCCAAGCTTTCGATGGTGGCGCGGCTCAGCTCGATGCGCTCATGGGTCTCGACTTTCATCGCTTGCAGCAGCGCGCTAAAGAACCCGAGCTGATCGGCATTCATGTAGTCATCGGCCGACATGGCCAGCAACTGTTCCTTGGTCATCGATTTCTCTATGAAAAAATGTGCATTTGGGCGATTCGGGTGCCACCGGCGATGGCTCGCAGGCAACGGAATTCTTCAAGCGCCAACCGGCACTCTTTTACAGGGGGCGGCAGTCTAAGGTGCGCGGCCCCGTGGGGCAACAGAAATGACAGAGGAATCTGCCGAATCGGACGGATTACCCCAGGATCATACCCGGGGGTGGGCACCAGCACGGATGGCAACGCACGCCCCGATAATATGCAACAACAGCGCCATGCTGTCAGCCTGCAGCTGCAACGCCGAACGCCCCGCTCCAGGTAGTGACAAGCTACCTCTACCCCACCTGTCGACGATGATCATCTGGGGTTCCCCTTCATAAAGGAACCTCGGCCATGAGCCTTTCTAGCCCCCACCCACAGGTCGGTGACCTGGATTGCGAGATTGCCAAGCACTTCCAGACAAGACCCTCGCTTCAGGATGTAGCCAGTCGTATGCTCAAGCAGCAATGGCTGGCCTGCAAACTGGATCCCTCACTCGATCCTGCGACCTTGTCCATTCGCAGCACAGGCAAGGCCGGTACAGCCCCCTACCAGCACTCCCTGACCAGCATGCTGATACAGCGCCACATCCTCAAGACGACCCTCAACCTCACACCACTGCAAGACACACTGGTCCAAACTCAGCCAGGCCTTGACGACAAGACACTGGAAACCCCACTGCACCCGATCGAGGCCCTGATCAACGAAACCGCACCGTTTCTACTAAAGGAATATCGCCAGGCGCTGACTGACTATTGGGTGGATGCAGACAAACATGACGGCAAGTCGCCCTGGCAATGGTGCAGCCAATACCTGCGTGAGCGCTACAAAAAAGCACTGGACGAGCACCGCAAGGAGCAGTGGATGGACGACAGGACGCTGGCGGTTGCCCAACAACTGCTGGACGGCACCTCGGATACTCAGGATCCCGTTCTGCACAACGTGCGCCTGGATATGCTGGACAATTGGCAACTCGACCCGGACCTTGCCAGTGCCTTGTTGATCGAAAGCCCGGCCTCTGAAGATAAAGAGGCGGTCACCTTGCTGTTCACCACCAGTGGTCGATTACTGCAGTATCAAAGCCGTAACGCAATGCTGGCCCGGGCCAGGCGGCGTCTACCCGCCGTATTACCGCCTGCACTAAAAATGATGCGCCTGATCGGAATCCCCGGTCGACCGTTCGACAACCAGGCCAGCGGCCTGTTACAGCAACAGTTGCATGGCTCACTCACTGTCACTTCGATACCCGACCGACTTCAACGCCCCAACGAACTCGCACTGGCGCTCGACCGCATCACCTCGATGCTGAGCCTGTGCGGTATCGACGACACTGCAGCCCATGACCGCCTGGCCGCGGAGTTGCCGGTGTGGTTACGCAACGCACAACCGGAGCAACTGCAGCGCTATGCCCTGGTACTGACCGATATCGCACAGACCTACGAAGGCGCCGGCAGGAAGGGCTGGCTGGACGGTATTCTCGACGCACAGGCATTTGCCTATGCCAAGCTTTACCAATACATCCTGAAAAACCATCCCGATTTCGACCTTGACCTCAAGCAACTGCGCGTCGCGAACCATCAGGTCACTGCCGTCGCAATACCCGGGGCAGGTTCCCTGGTAACCAGTGGCAGCATTCACGTCGAACGATTCGATCTCGCGCAATTGGCCATTGCCAACCTGGGCCTGCTGCAACCTGGCAACGTGGTGGTCGAATCCATCGATGGCAGTGACGTGCCGGCATGGTTCGACGAATCCTACCTACGCGCACTGATCACCCAGGCGGACATCGCAAAGCACTACCCGCAAATGCTGCGCGCCAAGTTGCTCGAGGACCCGCAAGCCGCACAGCGTCGCACAGCGCTGCTGCGCAAACAGTTGCGCAGCCAGTTGCCGCTGCTGGTCACGGACCTGAACCTGCGCGGCCTGACCTCGGGCCCCGACCTCTCCAGAGAGATCGCCGAAGTGTTTGCCACCCCGCCGACCCAGTCGGCTCAGTGGTACCTTCGACCCTTCGCGTTACTGTCGAGCCTCGATGCCAGCCCTGATCCAGTGAGCAATACATGGCTGATCGAGCAGAATGCCTACAATGGGGGCGCATGCCTGCTCTATCGCCCGCTGCTGGCCACCCCCCTGTCGTACTTCCAGGACCGCATGGCGCTGTTCGAGGCGCTCGCCACACCTGGCGACCTGCAGGACGACATCCTGCAACGGCTCCCGGAACAGGCGCGCAAGGTATACGCCTACGGCGGTTTTCGCGAACCGCACCTGTTTCATCCAGGAGAGGACGATTGGGCGGTGCCGTTCGGCAAGCCCGCCCCTGCGTCGCTGTCGATCGAACCACCCTGCCCAGACCCCGCATCAGCGCTGTACAAGGCCTGCGTAGAGGAAACCATTGCGCAATTCAGCAGCCATGCGCAAAGCAGCGAACAGGCACGTTGGGCACGCTGGCAGACACTGGGTTGGCTGCTGCTCAATACGGTACTGCCTTTCGCGCCCGAATCCGTGGCTACTGCGGGCTGGATCGTGCAGATGGAAACCACTTTCCTCCAGGCAACCAGCGACCGGCCACAGGACACCAGTGACCGTGCCGCCAGCCTGGTGGAACTGTTGCTGAACCTCGCCACACTGCTGTTCGCCCATGCTCGTCGAAGGATCGACCTACAACGACCGCTGGAGCCCCCTATCGTCGACCCGCTGGCCACGCCCAACCGCGATCAGTTGCCGACGCTGGTAAACGGGAGCGCCGATCCTCTGGCCGATTTCTCCTGGAGCAATCCTTTGTTCAAGCTCGACAGTGCCCAGCGTCAGTCGCTGCTGGCGCTGCGGGCGCCCTATGAGATCGACGAACTGGGGCCTCCGATACCTCAGGGTGCATTGCAGGGCCTGTTCCTGCATGACGCACGCACCTGGGTCTCACTCGGCGGCAGTGTCTACGAGGTACAACTGGATCCTGTCGCACAGCGTCAGCGCATCATCGACACCGCCAACCCGGACAAGCTGGGCCCCTGGATTCGCCGCGAGGAGGATGGCCGCTGGGGATTGGACCTGCGTCTGCACCTCAAGGGTGGCATGCCCCTGGGCAAGCGAATCACACAGCTCAGGGCCGAAAACGCAAAGGCCCTGGCAACGCTGAACGCGACAATCATCGAGGAACGCGCGCAATCTCAAAGCCGTCAGCAGATGCTGGTCGATGCAGTGAAGGAAGTCGGGGGCAAGGAGGATGAAGCGTCGTTGCATAAGTACCTGGGGACCGCCAAGGAATGCTCGACGTTCTGGGAGCAACACCTGGAGCACCTCAGACAACGCAACGAGCGCGCAGTACTGGAGAAGTACAAGATCCGCCGAGCGTTTGCCCTCAGCCAGCATGTGCGCTGCGAACAGGAGGTCTTCCGTGCACTGAATCGCTTGCATGAACCACTACGCGCTCGAATGCTCGAAATGTACGGTCGGCAGAACAGTGGCCATGAGATAACCCCTGCAGAGGCCACCACCCTCACCGAATGCATCGAGAAGATACTGTTGCTGCTGGACCAGATGGTAGAGCACGGCTCCCTGCTCACCGAGCAAAGAGCACAACTCGAAAAGCTGCGCAGCGAACACCAGCCCGAGATCAGCAGCTACATCGAGGTGGTGGACCAAGGTGGCATCAAGCCCCCCTCGAACCTGGTGCTGCGCTGGATGCGCATCGAAGCCTGCACCAACCGCATGACCATGCTCCAGCAACTGGATGAGGACGGCTCCTTCTGGATGAAGCGCGCCTGGAACAACCTGCAGATGAGCATCACCCAGCACCTGCAACTGGCCAGGTTGAAGAGCCCGGGAGAGGAAGTTACCGCCCGGGTCCTGCACAGCATCAGCGGCCAGCTCAGAACGGCTCGACGACAACTGAACAATCTGATCAGCCATATGGACCCAGAGCGCAGCCATGATGAATTGAAGCGCATGGAACAGGATTTCGACGCGTTCACGAACGACGTGGCCAAGGAGGCCGACGAGCTCCCTGAGTTCATCCCGGTCAGCACGGTCCAGCAACTGCGAGCGCAACTGCCCGGGCTGATCGAGACACAGGAGCATGGCATCCTGCTAGGTACAGTACGTGAAGGCAATCCGAACATCGTCGACATCCCCACCCCCGCAAGTGAGACACCCTCTCGCAGCTACACACTCCAGGACGATCGCTGGGTCGAGCTCGAAGTAGCAGCGCCCGAGGCAGCACCTGTTCCGGCACAACCGCCCAAGCTCAAGCGCCTGCTCAAGAACGGCAAGTCGTGCATGGCTGCGGCACGCAAGGAGCTGGTACACCTCGGCAAGTCATACTCGAACGACTACCTGCCGGTAGAGATAGAGGAAATTCTCACGGACCATCGCGCCAGCCTCGACAGCGCCCGCGAGGCCATAGAACGCCGTCTCACTGCGGACAATGCCACCGATGAGGCCAGCGCAGACAGTGACGCGGCGATCGTCATCAAGGAGATCGAGGACCTTGCGGCACAGCTCACGACCGAAAGCCTCAGGCTGCGTACCAAAGCGGCACTCAAGCAAAAACCGCGCATGGGTGAGCTGCAATTCCTGATCAAGCAGAACCAGGTGACGATCAGTCCTGTTGGCACGCGCAAAGCCCTGACCAAGGTCAAGGGCAGGCCTGCTGATTTCCTCGACGAATATGTCGTGCAGCACGACGAGCAGGCGATCTGGTACGCCCACTTTCACTATCGCTCGAAAACCGCCGCCAAGGTGGATTTCGTTGCCGGCCATCTGAAGCTGGCCAGTCAACGCTTTGCCCAGGGCAAGACGGTCACCAGCCCGCAGACGCTGAATCAGGAAGAGGTGTACCGCAGCCCGATCTCGTTGGCCGACGCGAAACAATACTTCTTCACGGACTGAAACAGCGGGGCAGCGCCCTGGCGCTGCCCCTCGACCTCAACAGTCCTTGAACTGCGCCTCGCGCTTGGCGATGAACGCTGCCATACCTTCCTTCTGATCTTCCGTGGAAAACGCCGCGTGGAACACGCGACGTTCGAAACGCACACCCTCGCTCAGGCTCACCTCGAAAGCACGATTGACGCTTTCCTTGACCATCATGCTCACCGGGATCGACTTGCTGGCGATGGTCGCCGCCACCTTCAGCGCCTCTTCCAGCAGCTCGGCCTGGGGCACCACGCGCGCCACCAGCCCTGCCCGCTCGGCCTCCTCTGCGCCCATCAGACGGCCAGTCAGGCACAGCTCCATGGCCTTGGCCTTGCCCACGGCGCGGGTCAGGCGCTGGGTTCCGCCCATGCCCGGCAGCACGCCGAGGTTGATCTCCGGCTGGCCAAACTTGGCGTTGTCCCCGGCGAGAATGAAGTCGCACATCATCGCCAGTTCGCAGCCACCGCCCAGGGCAAAACCCGACACCGCGGCGATGATCGGTTTGCGCCGATTGGCGATGCGGTCGGCGTCGCTGAACAGGTCGTCGACATAGATCTGCGGGTACTTGAGCTCGGCCATCTCCTTGATGTCGGCGCCCGCGGCGAAGGCCTTGGCAGAACCGGTCAGGACCACGCAACCGATGTTCGGATCACGCTCGAGCTGATCCAGGGCTTGGTTGATCTCGGCCACGATCTGCGCGTTCAGGGCATTGAGCGCCTGGGGACGGTTGAGGGTGATCAGGCCGACCTTGCCGTGGATGTCCAGCAGGATTGTTTCGAATGCCATGCAAGCTGCTCCTTCAAAGATTGCGCGCAATGACCATGCGCTGAATGTCACTGGTGCCTTCGTAGATCTGGCAAACCCGCACATCGCGATAGATGCGCTCCAGCGGGAAGTCCTTCAGATAGCCATATCCGCCGAGCGTCTGCAAGGCATCCGAACAGACCTTTTCGGCCATTTCCGAGGCGAAAAGCTTGGCCATCGACGCTTCCACCAATGCCGGGCGCCCGGCATCGCGCAGGGCTGCCGCATGCAGCACCATTTGCCTGGCCACGGCGATGCGCGTGGCCATGTCGGCCAGACGGAAGGCCACGGCCTGGTGCTCGACCAGTACCTTGCCGAAGCTCTGGCGCTCCTTGGCGTAGTCACGCGCGACCTCGAACGCCGCACGGGCCATGCCGACGGCCTGCGAAGCGATGCCGATACGTCCGCCCTCGAGGTTGGCCAAAGCGATCTTGTAGCCCTGCCCCTCTTCACCCAGGCGATTGGCCACCGGTACCCGCACATCATCGAAGACGATCTGGCAGGTGTCGGAGGCGTGCTGGCCGAGTTTTTCTTCAACCCGCACCACCTGATAGCCCGGCGTGTCGGTGGGCACGATGAACGCACTGATCCCGCGCTTGCCCGCCTCGGGATCGGTGACCGCGAAGACGATCACCACCCCGGCGTTCTGGCCGGAAGTGATGAACTGCTTGCTGCCATTG
The DNA here is from genome assembly GCF_049942315.1 of Pseudomonas wayambapalatensis. Lineage (NCBI taxonomy): Bacteria > Pseudomonadati > Pseudomonadota > Gammaproteobacteria > Pseudomonadales > Pseudomonadaceae > Pseudomonas > Pseudomonas wayambapalatensis. Next base: position 66,383 of record NZ_JBNFMU010000204.1, on the reverse strand, counting down.
AGCACGTAGTGATCGCCCTCCAGGCGCGCACGCGTCTTCAGGCTGCTGGCATCGGAGCCCGCCTGGGGCTCGGTGAGGGCGAAGGCACCGAGCATCGCGCCGCTGGCCAACGGCACCAGGTAACGTTGCTTCTGCGCTTCGGTGCCGAACTTCAGGATCGGCACGCAACCCACCGAGTTGTGTACGCTCATGATGGTCGAGCAGGCCCCGTCGCCGGCGGCGATCTCTTCCAGGGCCATGGCGTAGGCAACATAGCCGGTGTCGCTGCCGCCATACTGCTCCGGCACCAGCATCCCGAACAGGCCAAGGCCGGCCATCTCATCGATGGCCTCGCGCGGGAAGCGATGCGCCTTGTCCCATTGCTCGGCAAACGGCTTGAGGCGCTCCTGGGCGAAGTCCTTCACCGCATCGGCGATCTGTTGTTGCTCGTCAGTTACCAGCATGGCTCACCTCAGTACAGGCATTCGACCGCGATCGCCGTGGCTTCGCCGCCGCCGATGCAGATGGCCGCGATACCGCGGCGCAGGTTGTTCTGGCGCAGGGCCGACAGCAGCGTCACCAGGATGCGCGCGCCGGAGGCGCCGATCGGGTGGCCCAGGGCACAGGCGCCGCCATGGATGTTGACCTTGTCGTGGGGCAGGTCAAAGTGCTTCATCGCGGCCAGGGTGACCACGGCAAAGGCTTCGTTGATCTCGAACAGGTCCACATCCGCCAGGCTCCAGCCAGTGCGTTTGACCAGCTTGTCGATGGCGCCGATCGGCGCGGTCGGGAACAGCGCAGGCGTATCGGCGAAGGCTGCGTGACCGTGGATCACCGCCAGCGGCTTGAGGCCACGCTTGTCGGCTTCACTGCGGCGCATGAGTACCAGGGCCGCGGCGCCGTCGGAGATGGAGCTGGAGTTGGCAGCGGTCACCGTGCCCCCCTCGCGGAAGGCCGGCTTGAGCTGGGGAATCTTGTCCAGACGGGCCTTGGGCGGCTGTTCGTCGTCCTTGATAACCCGTTTCTCCTTGCCCTCGGTGACCTCAACCGGCACGATCTCGGCGCTGAAGCGGCCATTCTTGATCGCGTCCTGGGCGCGGGTCAGCGAGGCAATGGCGAAGTTATCCTGGGCCTCGCGACTGAAGGCGCCGGCCTGGGCGCAATCTTCGGCGAAGGTGCCCATCAGGCGGCCTTTGTCGTAGGCATCCTCGAGGCCGTCCATGAACATGTGGTCGATGATCCTGCCATGGCCCATGCGATAGCCACCGCGAGCCTTGTCCAGCAGGTACGGGGCGTTGGTCATGCTTTCCATGCCACCTGCCACCACCACATCGGCACTGCCGGCCAGCAGCAGGTCATGGGCCATGATCGCCGCCTGCATGCCGGAACCGCACATCTTGTTCAGGGTGGTGCAGGTGGTGTGCTTGTCCAGGCCTGCACCCAGCGCCGCCTGACGCGCCGGTGCCTGGCCGAGTCCGGCGGGCAACACGCAACCGAACAGCACCTGCTCGACACTGCCGGCATCGAGGCCGGCCCGCTCGACTGCAGCACGGATCGCCACGCTGCCCAGTTGCGGTGCGGTGAGGCTTTTCAGGTCGCCCTGCAGGCCACCCATGGGCGTGCGCACGGCACTGACGATGACAATCGGATCGTTGGCGAGGGTCATGGGTATTTCTCCTTACTTGGCAGCCATGCGCAGTGCGCCGTCGAGGCGAATCACCTCGCCGTTGAGCATGCTGTTCTCGATGATGTGGCGGGCCAGCGCGGCGTACTCCTGCGGGCGCCCAAGGCGTGGTGGGAAGGGAACGCCTGCGGCGAGCGAGTCACGCACCTCCTGGGTCATGCCCGCCATCATCGGTGTTTCGAAGATGCCGGGGGCGATGGTCATCACGCGGATACCGAAGCGCGCCAGTTCACGGGCGGTCGGCAGTGTCAGGCTGGCAATCGCGCCCTTGGAGGCGGCATAGGCCGCCTGGCCGATCTGCCCGTCATAGGCGGCGATGGAGGCGGTATTGATGATCACGCCCCGCTCCCCCCCCTCGTCCGCAGGCCCTTCAGCCATGGCCGCAGCGGCCAGGCGCAGCATGTTGAAGCTGCCGACCAGGTTGACGTTGATCACCTTGGCAAAGCTTGCGAGGCCATGCGGTCCCTGTTTGCCCAAGACCTTTTCGGCGCCGACGATACCGGCGCAGTTGACCAGCCCGTGCAGGCCGCCGAAGGCGTTGACGGCAGCCTCGACCGCCACCTGGGCGGCCTGCTCGTTGCTGATGTCGGCCACTGCGAAACGGGCGTTGTCACCCAGCTCCCGCGCCTTGGCTTCGACCGCCTCGGCGTTGAGGTCGACCAGCATCACACGGGCGCCGGCCTCGACCAGCATGTGTGCGGTAGCGGCGCCCAGCCCAGAGGCGGCGCCGGTGACGATGAAACTTTTGCGTTGAACGTTCATGGAGGTCTTCCTTCAGGCGCCAGCAGGGGTGGCCTGCGCAGCGCGTTGCTTGGCGATTTCCTGATTGCGCAGGATGAAGCGTTGCAGCTTGCCGCTCGGAGTCTTGGGCAGCTCGCCAACGAATTCGATTTCACGCGGGTAAGCGTGGGCATACAGGCGCTGGCGCACATGCTGGCGCAGGGCCTCTTCCAGCTCGGGACTGGCGCTATGGTCTGCAGCCAGCACCACGAAGGCCTTGATCAGCTCGGTACGCTGCGGGTCAGGCTTGCCCACCACCGCCGCCTCGATCACCGCCGGGTGTTCGATCAGCGCGCTCTCCACATCGAACGGGCCGACGCGGTAGCCGGAGGTGGTGATCACATCGTCGCTGCGACCGACGAAGCTGATGCTGCCGTCGGTGTTGAGCTCGACGGTATCGCCGGAAAGGTAGTACTTGCCGATGAACGCCTTGGTGGGGACGCCGTGGTAACCGCCAAACCAGCACAGCGGCGATTGCTCGCGGTCGACTGCCAGTATCCCTGGCTGACCGGCCGGCAGCTCGTTGCCGGCTTCGTCCAGCACCACGATGCGATGCCCGGGGATGGCGAAACCAGCCGATCCCAAGTGCACCGGATGCACCAGGCCATGGTGGTTGCACAACACCATGCCCAACTCGGTCTGGCCATAGTGATCGTGGATGGTCACGTTCAAGGCCTCGGCGAACCAGCGGATCACCTCGGGATTGAGCGGCTCACCGGCACTGCTGACCACCCGCAGGCGCCCCTGGATCGGTGCCGAGAACGCCTCACCGGCTGCGATCAGCAGGCGATAGGCGGTAGGCGAGCCGGCCAGGTTGCTGATGCCCAGCTTGTCGATGATCCGTGCACAGCTCTCGACGCTGAACGGACCATCGTAGAAGGTGGTGGCATGTCCCAGCGCCAGTGGGCCGGTGACAGCGTAGTACAGGCCATAGGCCCAACCCGGATCGGCCAGGTTCCAGAAGGTATCGTCGGGGCGCAGGTCGATGGCATCGCGCATGTAGCCCTGAAAGGCGATAATCGCGCGCAGCGGGACCTCGAGCGGTTTGGCCGGCCCTGTGGTGCCGGACGTGAACATCAACAGGAAGGGGTCGTCGCCGCTGCGCATTACCGGCTCGCAGTGATCGCTCGCTGCCGCCAACGCCTGCTGGAAATCCAGCTCGTGTGCTGCGGCACCGACCGTGATGATCGTCGGGCATCCGCTGACATCGTCCAGCTTGGGGCGGTTGTTGCGATCAGTGACTACCACCCGGGCATGGGACTGCTCCAGGCGGTGCTCGATGGCCTTGGGGCCGAACGCGGTGAACAACGGCTGGTACACCGCCCCCAGGCGCCAGGTCGCCAGAATCGTCACCAGCAGTTCGACGGTACGTGGCATCAGGCCGGCGACCCGGTCCCCGGGCCCCACGCCCTGATCCTTCAGGACATTGCCCATGCGTGCCGCCATGGCCTGCAGTTGCTCGAAACTGTAGCGTGCGCCGTTACCCTCCTGGTCTTCACAGATCAGCGCAGGCAGGTTGCCGCCTACATGCCGGTCACAGCACTCGACACAGGCATTGAGTGCCTGCAGGTTGCCCTGCAAGGCGGCTGCGGCAACCCGGGCATATTCGAATGCTCGCGCGGCCTCGGCGTAATCACGCATCGTCGGACTCCTGGTTTCTTGTTGTTGGAGTTGAACCCTTGGTCCGACGATAGTCGCGCTGCCTGAGCTTGCGGACAATGGCAAAAGCGCTCATCAGGCATGATCGGTTTGGTCACTGTGGCGTCAGCGCCCCGAGCATTCAGCCAAGCCCTCGCTCCCTGCCCTTCAGCATTTGCCGGGTCATCTCACGGATCATCTCGAGTTCCTCGACGTCCCGCTGCCCCCCCAGCGCCTCGATCTCCAGGGCAAGGTCCTCGGCCGAAAGCTGGTCAGCCCTGGCCTGCAGCGCCACCAACCGCGCCTGATGGTCCGTTTCGACGCCGTCGAAGACCGCAGCATGGCGCTCGAGCATATAGCGTCGCCAGAACGCACGCTGGCTCAGGCTTTCACCCAAGGCTTCGATCGACTCCGCGGCCCTCACCGCCACCAACGCATCCTGAAGCTGGCTATCTGTCACCTCGGCCGCCGAGGCATAGGCCATGAACCGCGAAGTGAAAGGCAGGCTCAGGCGTTCCCGCAGGCTCACGCGGTAGTACAGGCGCACCGCAAGCTGGTCGACACTGTCACGGGCCTCGACCCGGCGACGGATGTCGGCACGGGCGAACAGGTCCAGCCGGTCCAGGCGAAACAGCCCCTGACCGAGCGTGATCAGCTCAATGCCCCGCTCATGCAAGGTGTTGGCATCGGCACGGGCAATCGCTACATAGCGCTGCAAGTCACTGAAACGATCACTGACCGCATTCAGGCAGGTCAGGTTCTCATCGGCCAGCGCGTACAGCCGGTTGCGCAGGTCAGCGTCGGCGCTGATGGCATCGAGCACCGACCACACCCGCGTCGACAGCACCTCGGGCACCTGGGCGTAGTCCTGGGTGAGCGTCAACCAACCCAGCAACTGGAAGAACCCGGCACTGTCGGGCATCGCCTGCAGCGTGTTCCACTGGAACAGCCGCGCGTTGTGCAACTCCGCATCGACCCTGTCCAACCACGCGGCGCGCACGGTGTCGACATTCTGCCGGGCCATTCGCTCGGGAAGGTGCAGGTGCTCCTGGATCGTGTCGAGGCCATAGAGCCCTTGCAGCTCACTGTTCGACAAAGGATTGCCGTCGACCATGAAGCCGCGGCGAAAAACATTCGGCATCTGCAGGACGGCCGCTGGCACAACACGAATCTGGTTGTCGCGCAGGTCGGCGCGCTCGAGAAACCCGCACTGCTCCAGACCGTCCGGCCAGGCGCCCAATCGACAATGGCGCACACTGACCTCGCGCAGTTGCGGCAAGTGATTGAAGCGCAGGACCAACGCCCCCAGCGGATTGTTGCTCAGGTCCAACTGGCTCAAATGTGGCAGGCCGGTCAACGCCTGGATACCCGCCTCATCGAGACGAATGGCGTTGCTTGCCAGGCGCAGGCGACGCAGCTCAACCAGACAGGCGATACCTCGCGGCACCGCCAGCAGATGATTGCCCCCCAGGTCCAGCTCGCGCAGGGCACTGAAGCAACGCAGGAAATCGGACGGTATATGGTTGAGCGAGGTGTCGCTGATCACCAGCGTGGTAACGTTGTCGAACGTAGTGGATTGGGCGAAAGCGGGCAAGGTCTGCAATTGTGCGCCACTGAGCACCAGGGTCTGCTGCCCTTCCTGAAGGCGCCAGGCCTGGCGCATGCGCTCGGCAGCTTGGACGCGAGCGGCGTGGCTGCTGCCGCCAAGCCCGGCGCTGAGCCACCCCGTGAGTGCACTCTCCAGCCGTTCGTAATCATGCTCAAGCTCGGCCAGTCGCCGGTACACAGACCCGGACGCCTGCTGCATCTGGCTCAGCCGCGCCTCGAGTCGGGCGGGCAAGAGATCCGGGTAGATCGCGCGTAGACGATCAAGCAGCGCCTGCCAGGACGAGCCGGGCTGCCCACGCCCACTGAGCGGATACCCGACACGCCCATCGGCCATGCGCCGTGCGGGGTTGAACCATGGTTTCCCCAGGGTCCAGCCCAGCAGTTGCACACGCTCACTGCGTGTGCCCGGCAGTTGTGCACGCAACGCCGTGCGCAACAGCAAATCTGCATTTGCACCTGCCAGTCCCAGTTCGGTCCGCACCTCGACCGACAGCGCGTCGATCAGCGCCTGTCCCAGGGACATCGCGGGCTCACCCTGCTTCCGTGCGTCATGGTCATAGCGTTGGAACTGGCAGTCCTTGTGCACCAATGTGACCTGGGAGGCAGCGTCGGCAACCGGTCCGATAGCCTTGACCACCCGCCCATCAAGGGCTCCTTCGCGCAGCACCAGGCGTAACGCCTGTGGCCACCCGGGTAGCCGTGCCGCCAGCGCCAGGATCAGCTCGGCGCCCTCGTTGCTGTATACATTGTCCAGGTACAGCGATTCGCAAGCGCGGTTCAGGCGGGCCAGCTGCAACAGGCCGCGGGCGTCGTTCGCCACATCCAACGGCACACGTGATTCAGCCAGGGCGATCTTGCGCAGATGGCTCGACACCCTGGCAGTTGCCTGCTGGGCATAGCGGGCAGGCAACCCGGGAAAGTCGCGCTGCAACAGCGTACACAGCGCGTCTGCAGGCAGGTTCTCGGCCACCAGATACCGGAACAGATCGTGGCGCAGCGCGGATGCCTGCGCCAGCAAGGTCGTGCGCAGCGTGGCCTTGTCCGCCTTGCGCGAACCTGGCAACGCCAGGCACCACGCCTCGATGCGCGCATCGTCAGCGGGTGCCTGATCCGCGGCCAGCGCCGTGAAGAATGCCGAGACCTGCCGGTCCGCGTCGAAGCGTCGCAACGTTTCACGCAGATTGGCCGGAAGCTCACGGTTGTCCACCAGCAAGCCACGCAGTTCTTCGACGCTCATGTCCGCCATGTCGAGAACGGCCATGGCCTCGGTGCGGGTCAACAGCGGCTCCTGGGGCCACAGGCTCTGCAGCATCCGTGCCTCGTCCGACCACTCCAGCGGTCGCTCCAGGTGCAGCCGCCAGCCACGCTCGCCAAGGGTTTCCAGTGCCGGCCCATAGGCAGCCACACGCAGCGGATGACGCACGCGCCAGCCACCTTCAGCCGAGGGTTGGTGCACTGCGAAGAAACGTTTGCCAACCCGCAGCCAGCGCGTGTCGGCACTGCTATAAAGCCCATCATCCTGCAGGCGCGGCTGTTGCGGCTCGGCAACATAAGGGGCCAGCGAGTTTGACCACAGACGCATGCCGACGCCCGGCACAGCGACAGGTTCCAGGCCATCGACATGACTGGCGCGGGTGAACCCGCGCGCAACCACCGCTGCGCCTCCCGCCACCGCAGCCGTGACAGCAACGGTCTCGGCCACCCCGAACAGATGCTCAAGGGCTTCGTGTTGATGACCACGGGTCCAGTCCAACACCCCTTCGAACACCTGCGAAAGGGTCTGCACCACCAACTGGCCAAACAGCATCGCCCCGATCGCTGGAATGAACAGCCCCGCCAGATTGGCCAGGCCAAGCCCGACCGACTGCCACGCCTGCAGGCGTGACTGGGTCGCAGCATGATCAGCATCAGCAGTCGGCACCAACAGGTAACGCGCGTCGGACTTCACCCGTCGGACCTGCTGTGCCACCAGTTCCGCGAACAGCTCGCCCTGCGCTGTACTGCCTTCGATCTGCAAGTCCGGGCTGGCATCGGCCAAGCGTTTGCCCAGTGTCTGCAGGAACGCCGGGCGCTGCTCCAGCGCAATCAGGCCACTGAAGAACACCAGGTAGGTCTTGTCCCCAAGCGCAGTGATCAGGGCGGCACACAAGTCTTCCCACGAGTCGTAGCGACGCAGGGCATGCTGTGGGTCGCTGGGCAGGTACAGGATGATGCCCTTGCTCACACCGGCAGCGTCGCGCAGAGCGATAGTCAAGCCATCGACGATACGGTATCCCAACACCGTCAGCATGCCGGGATAGCCTCGCAGCAGCGTCTCGTGCTGCTCGGGTCGACCTTGGGCGATATCCTGCAGGGCGACCTGCTCAAGCGCCGATATCTCCCCCTTGAGCGCTGCAATCTCGATCACAAGGCTCAAGCTCGAGCGCTTGTCCTCGGCCAGCAGCGCGCAGTTCGACGCACTGAAAACCTTTTCCAACTGCGCCTGGTAAAGGCTGCCGACGTTTTTCTTGCGACAGTCGCGTGCCAGATCGCTCGCCGGGCCTGACAGCACAACATCGGCCCCCGGATGCACAAGCCCGCTGCCCTCGAGTACGGCGTCATCGGCGTGGAAGTTCTGCATCAGTCGCAACAACCCTGGCTGGCGCTTGTAATCCGGTCGATAGAACGGCCAATGCACGCCCGGAACCAGGCCAAACTCGCGCCTGACATCCAGCCATTGCAACTGATCGAGCGTACTGCCCTTCGGCAACCGGCCGCCGAGCAAGGCCGTGAACTGCTCGAGTGCGAAGGTGTGCAGCGGGATCAGGTCGAGCGTTGCCGCACGTACCTTGTCCTGGCTGGCCCGGCTGCTCTTGAAGCGGTCCCGCAGGCGGTTGATCTGGGCCGGCGAGGCGCGCTTGAGCCAGTCGGGCAACCCGGTGCGGATAAAGTCATCGACTGCCTCGGCAACGCTGGGTTTGCCGACGGTCGGGGGAGAAACAGATGTCATGGGATAGGCTCCTTTCGCAAACTTCGCCATGCACTATCGCCGGCCCCCCTCAAGCCACGGCAGGAGGAATGAACTCCAACCATGGCCTGCAACCGAGCGATCTAGCGACCCGCGCCCAGAGCATCGCGGGTCAAGCGCAACGCCAATGCCTGCAACTCGGCTTCACGCGACTGCTTCAACGATTTGGCCTCGGCCAGGTACTCCAGGTCGGTCAGCCCGTCCCTGCGGTCGTCGAGTGCCGACATCTGATCGTCCGAGGGTTCTTCGATGGCCGCAAACTGTGCAGGCTCGGTTGTTCGCAAGTAATCGAGCCAGAAGTCGCGTTCGCTGATGAATTGGGCCAGCTCGTCACTGGCCTCGGCTTCACGTACCCGTGCCGCCGCGGCATCGAGATCCGCGCGGGTCACGCCGGCAATCGTCTCGAACTGCAGGCTCCGAGCCTGACCGGGAAGGTCCAGGTCGCGGGCCAACCCCACCCGATAGGCCAGACTCACCTCGACCTCATCGACCCCGGCCCCATCCGCGACTCGCTGCATCATGTCGGCACGGGCGTACTGCTCGACCCTGTCGAGACGAAACAGCCTGCGCCCCAGCATCAGTCGGGTACTTTGCGCTTGCGCTGCGGGCACATCGCGCAAACCGCTGGCAACGAACGCCCGGACCTGCAGGGCGCTGAAGCAGGAAGCCACGCTGTCGACGCAAGTGGTAGGGTTTGCTGCAAGGTTGAAGATGTCTTCACGCAGTTGCGTATCGCCCTGTATCGCGTCCAGCAGCGTCCAGACACGCTGTTCGAGGTTGGTTCGGGCCAAGCGGAAGTCGCTGCTCTGCACCAAACGCCCGAGCAACGCGAACAGTTCCTCACTGCCGTCCTCCTCGAGCAGCCGGTCCCACTGTGCCGCGCGACGCTCACGCTCGGTATCCTCGAAGTGTTCAAGCCAGAGCGTGCGAGCATCCAGAGCCGACGCCCCGGCCTGGCTCTGTGCTCCCAATAGAAGTTGGGAGTAATCGTCGGGCAAGGGGTTGCCTTCAAGCCGCAAAGCCTGGCGCAGCACAGTGGGCGCTTGCAGCACGCCATCGGGGAGTGCGCTGATTTCGTTGTCACGCAAATCGGCACTCTCCAGCAATTCGGCCTGCTCCAGCCCCGCAGGAAACACCGTCAGCTGGGTCGCACGCAGATCGAGCTCGTGAAGCCGCTGCAAGGAGCGCAGCGACAGGGCGAACGACCCTAGCGGATTACGGCTGAGGTCCAGGACGCGCAGATGCCGCAGCCCCCCCAGCGCCCCGTACGCCGACGCCCCCAACCGCAAGTTGTTGCGTGACAGGTTGAGAATGCGCAAGCTGCTCAAACGCTCCAACTCCCCCGGCAGACTGGAGAGTGAATTGTTAGCGAGGTTGAGGCTGCGCAGTCGGCCAAAATACCTGAGGAACCCTGCAGGCAATGAAGAGAGTCGCAGGTTGACCAGGTCCAACTCCTGGACATGCCGGAAATTGGTATTCACTGGTAAGGTCGGCAGCTCACCGACCGGTACTCCAACCAGGCTCAAACGCATGCCTGCATCGCCCCCGTGGTGTACGACCGGGCCTTCTGTACGCCAGATCCGCAGCAGCTCATCGGCTACCACCTGTCGTGCCGCCCTCGCCGGGGCCAGCCCCGGGACTTGAATCCAGGTTCGCAAGGCTCGGTCCAAGCGTCGAAACTCCAGCTCCTCGCCAAGCAGGGTTGCGAATGCGGAACCCTGGCCCTCGAGCAGCTCGGCATAGGTTTCAACCTGCTGGTCGCTGAAGCCCGGATACAGTGCCCGTATACGGGTGCGCAAGGTTCGCGCCGCCGGCGAGCCAGCGCTGCCGCGACCACTGAGCGGATAACCAAAACGACCATCCGGCATGCGTCTGCCAGGACGAAACCTGGGACGAATAGCCGTCATTCCCAACAGGGTCGCCACCTCGTCATGCGAGGCAGGCAACCAGCCGAGCAGATCGGTGCGCATGACTGTGGTCCCGGTCTCGCCAGACCATCCCAGGCGCTCGAGGTGCTCGCCGGGCAGGAAGGCCAGGAGGCTGGCAAACAGATCGCTGGGCGGCTCAGGTGCCCCGTCCGCGTCGATGCCATCCTGGTAGACACGCAGCGTCCCCTCTTTCCAGACCAGCGTCCTCAGTTCACCCGTCGCAGCGGAGGGAAACAGGCGACTGGTCAAGCGGCCGAAGGCGCTGCCCTCACGCACTTCGAAGTTGATCTGCATAGGCCACCCTGCATGGCGACGCAGCAGGCCAAACACCAGCTCAGGCAAATCATCGCTGTAGCTGTTGCCGAGCACCAGTGCCTCGATCGCCCGGGCAATACGTGCCGACTGCAAGGCTTCACGCGCCTGCTCGGCGAGAGCCAGCGGAATGCGCTTGCGGCTGTTCATCTGCTCGACGAGCGCGGCATTTTCCTGAGACAGCAGATCGAGCGCATAGGCCTCGGGCAATCCGGGAAAGTCACGTCGGATCAGGCTCAGGTCTGCACCGTCCGGCAACGCTGGCGTAGACAGGTGCGTCATCAGCGCCTGACGCAGCCGCGGCGCATCGTCGATCATCTGTCCAGCATGTTTCTCGACGTCCAGCGCCGGATCCGCCAATTGCTCCAGGCAGTAGTCGAACAACGACGTGTCCGCGCCGTGTGCGACATCTTGCTCGAGCGCATTGAAGAACGTATCGATGCGTGCACTGGCCGTGAAGCGCAGCAACGTATCGCGAAGCACAGCGGGCAGAGGTCGCCGCTCCACGGCGAACCCTCGCAAAGCGGCCTCGTCGATACCGCAGATCCGCAGAACCTGCGCGGTCTTCAGGTCATCGAGCTCCACTGCCCAAGGCCACAAGTGCGTCAGCAGGGTGCGCGCCCCCTGCCACTCTCTTGGTCGTTGCCAAGCCAGGTGCCAGGCGCCTTTGCCATTACCGAACAGCGAAGGTGCAAAACCCGCATGACCATCGATACGGCGCAGTTGCCACTCACCGAGCGTTTCGGGCTGATGCACTGAATGGAAGTATCCCTCCTGCTGCCACCAGTGATTCACCCCATCGCTGTACAGACCGTTCTCGCCCAGCACCGCCCCGGCGGGTAACGTCTGCACTCGAAAAGGTGACAGATCTTCATGCCACAGGCGGTGGGTGCCCGCCTGGGTAGACACCGGCACCAGCTCATCGACGAAAGCGCTGCGGCTGAAGGTCCGCGCGACGTAATGCCCCGCACCCGCCAGCGCGGCATTGACCGCCACGCTTTCGACCACCCCGAACAGGTGCTCCAGTGCCTCATGCTGGTGACCGCGTGTCCAGTCATCGACACCTTCGAACACCTCCTCGAGCACTTGCACCACCAGTGCGCCGATCAACACCGCATTGAGCGCCGGAACCAACAACCCCGCCAACTGCACAAAGGTTTCACCCACGCGCTCCAGGGCTCGGAGCTTGGCCCATTTGCGATCGTCATTGACGTGCTGGGTCGGAACCGCAAGATAGCGCGCATCGCTGCGCAGCCTGTTCACCTGCGCGTCGGCCAGGGCGACGAAGACATTGCCTGTCAGTAGCTCGCCCTTGGGCTCCAGGTCGGGTTTGGCATCTTTCAGACGGACACTCAGGCGTTGCTGACAACTCGCCCGATCCTTGAGGGCCATGCGTTCGATGAGCTTCGCCTGGATCGTGGGGCTCTGCAGGCGCGTCACCAGTGCATCCTGCAATGCACGCCAAGAGTCGAATCGGCATAGCGGCTGGTCTGGCAGGTACAGCAACACAGCCTCGACGCGCAAGCTCGCCGGCACCACCCGTGGCGGCCAGACGTTGCCCAATTCGACGGTCAAGGCTCCCTCCAGCGGGTAGCCGAGCAATGCCAATTGCCGCACCTTGACGATGTCGTAGCTGACGTGAAAAACGGGCTTGCCGGCACTGACCAAGCGCAGTAGATCCAGGTCGGCTCGCACCAATGATTTTTTCAACGCGGCAATTTCGATGGCGAGGTCGAAGCGCTGGCGCTTGTCTTCGACCAACAGCGCAAGGGTGGACGGGTCGAACACCTCCGTCAGGTGGGCCTGATAGCGTTTGCCGATGTCCAAGCGGTTGCAAGCCTGAGCCACTCCCTTGGCGTCAGCGAACAACAGCGGGACATTGCGGTCGTCGGACTGCTTGGCGACGAACCCACTGCCCTCGCCAAACTCGGCATCGTCGGGAAAATTCTGCAACAAGTGGTAGAGGGCCGGGTGATGAGACTGGTAGGTATCGAACGCCTGGTTTCCCGGCAACGAAAACTTGGTCCAACGCTCACGCCACAACACCGACAGCAGGTCGATCTTCAGGCCCAGATCGCGCTCCAGTGCCTGCTGCAGCAATGGCAGGGCAAACGCTTGCAGAGGCACCAGGCGCTGCAAGGCTGTTGCCAGGCCTTGCTCGGTTCGACGATGGGCGGCGAAACCCTCTCGCAGAGCCGTGATCCGCGCCGGCGGCGCCTTGCTTAGCCATTCGGGCAGGTTTTCGCCGATGAACTCATCGACAGGGTCTGCTTTGGGTGCCGCCAGAGGGGTGGTCATCGAAGGTGTCCTCATGTTGGGAACCTCCACCTTGGTGCAGGCGACACCCGGTATTCAGCCGGAATCCTTGCCTTGTACCTGCGCGCCCCCCAATACGAAGGCTCGATACCCGCCAGGATTGCAGCCAAACCATTTACGAAACGCGCGATAGAACGAACTGGCGTCGGCAAACCCCAGGCGTTCGGCAATATCGCTCATCGCCAGCGAGCCCTCGCTCAGCCAGTCGATCGCCAGCTGTCGGCGTACGCTATCCTTGAGCCCCTGATAAGTCTGCCCTTCCTCTGCCAAACGACGGCGTAAGGTCGATAACGACAGGCACAAGTCGCGGGCCATGCGTTCGGCGTCGGGCCACTGGCCGGGGTCGAGCTGGCCCAGGATGCGACGCACGCGCCGGGCGAGGCTTTCAGGGTCACGGTATTTGACCAGGATGTTGCCCGGAGCCTCGGCGAGAAACTTCTGCAATTCCTCGGGCGTGCGCCTGAGGGGCAGGTCAAGGCAATCGGCGGCAATGATCATGCGCGTGCGCGGGCGCTCGAACTGCAGGTTCTCGGAAAACATCACCCGATAGTCGTCGCAGAACGGCGGCTCGGCACAGCGCAGGTCGATGGCGAGGATGGGGATGCGGCGGCCCGCCAGCCAGCAGGCGACGCCATGGACGATCATCCAGAACGTGAAATAGGTGAAGGCACGCCGGGGCTCATCGCGCGGTTCGTTGATCGCGATCTCGGCCAGGCTCTGCTGGCGCACCAACCCCGGCTGCAGGTCTTCGAGCATCAACGAGAGAAACCCCAAGGCAGTCTCCAGCCCGGCGCCGAGCGTGGGCTGCGCCATGCTTGCCCGACAGAGGAAGGCCAGGCTGCCGCTGCGCAGGCCACGCGGGTCCATGGCGAAGAACTCATCGTTGCAGCGCCGCGCCAGCAGGCGCCACAGGCGCGCATAGGCGTCGGCACCGACCCGAGCATGAGGCTGGTCGAGTTGCTGCGGGTCGATGCCAGCACGCGCCAGCAACACAGGATCGCCCATGCCCTGCGGGCAGGTCTGCAAGAGTGCTTCGCGCACCAGTTGCATGGAGATGGTGTCTTTCTCGGTCATCAGTTGTCCCGGGCTCGCCCAGCGGCCATCTTAGGCCGCCAGGCGAAAAACGCCAGTGCCGGGCGCCACTCAGTTTGCCAGCCGGGCCAGAGCCTCGCGGGTCAGGCGCTTGGCCTCGCCGATCACGACCTGCTCACGCTCGCTCGCAAGCTTGCTGACATTCGTCAGGTACGTCTGGTCGTCCATGGTACTTCGCTGGGCATCCAGCGCTTCCATGCGCTCCCAGAACGGCGTCTCGAGCGCGTCGAAGCTATCGCTATGTTGCTGGCGCAGATAGCGGGACCAGAAGTCCCGTTCACTGATGTAGGTGATCAGCGCCTCGCCTGCCTCGGACTCCTGGACCGCCGCACGTGCAGCAGCCAGATCGCTCTCTGACACTCCAGCGACCGTTTCGAACTGCATACTGCTCGGCTGTCCCGGCAGATCCAACGCACTCGCCAGGCCAACCCGGTAGGCAAGGCTGACCTCCACCTCATCGACATCGCGCCCATCGTTGCGGCGGCGCTGCATATCTTCGCGGGCATAGGCCTCGACGCGGTCCAGACGAAACAGGCGGCGAGCCAGACTCAACAATTGCGCCTCGCCAACGTTGGTCATATCACTCACGGCCGTGGAGGACAGTGCAAGCACTTCCAAGGCCCCGAACGAGGAAATGACGCTGTCGACGCAGGAGCGCGGCAGGCTTGCCAATTCGAACAACTCCCTTCGTAGCGCTGTGTTCTGCTCCAGCGCATCGAACACCGACCAGACCCTCTCCTGCAGATTCGAGCGCGCCACGCGAAAATCACTGGTACGCGCCAAATCATGCAGCAACTGGAAAAAATCGCCGCTGCCCGGCTCGTCGCTCAATCTGTCCCACTGTATGGCGCGAGACACACGCTCAGGCCCCAAGAGTCCATCCTGCCAGACCTGCATCGAGCCAGGCTCGCCCTCCAGGCTCGCATCGCTTTCAGAGGGGGTCTGGATTCCCAACCAACGCTGCTGGTAGTCCAGCGGCAATGGATTGCCATGCAAGGCAAGCCCACGACGCAACGAAATACGGGAGTCGCCCAGCCCTTGTGGCAAGGTATCGATCAAGTTGTCGCGTAGATCGACATAGTCTAACGAGACCCCCAGGCCCAGCGATTCGGGGATCTCAGTCAACGAGGTGTCGCGCAAGCCAAGCTGACGCAGGCGCGGCAGGCCTGCCAGGCCGAGAGAGAACGTCGACAACGGGTTGTTGCCAAGGTCCAGGACGCGCAACTGCTGCAGGCCGGCCAGCGTCGTGTAGTCATCCGCAGTGAGTTGCAAGCGGTTGCCGGCCATGGTCAGTTCACGCAGTTGTCCCAGATGCGCAAGCCCGCTCGGCAAGGTCGTCAGGTTGTTGTTGTCCAGGTTCAAGGTCAATAGCTCGCCAAACGGTCGTAGGAACTCGGCAGGCACCGTCTGCAACTGCATGTTCACCAGCGTCATTTCGGTTATATGGAGAAAACCCATCTGTGTCGCCAGCGCAGGGAGCTCCCGCACGCCGAGGCCGGTCAGCACCAGCGCCATACCTGGCTGGCCATCTGCACGGTTGCGAGCCACCACACCCTGCCTGCGCCAACAACGACGCAGTTCATCGGCAACGACGCGACGAATCGGCCTTTGCACCGCACTGCTCGCTGCCTCGGACCAGATATTCAGTGTCTGGTCGAGCTGGCGAAAGCTTTCCTCCTCACGCAGCAAAGCACTGAACGTCGAACCGGGCTGACGCTCCAGCGAGCTCAAGTGAGCCATGAGCTGTTGGGCATCGAAGCCTGGGTACAAGCTGCGCAAACGGTCCTGTAGCGTGCGCTCGACAAGACGGCTGGCATCGCCCCGGCCACTGAGCAGATAACCGAAGCGCCCCCCTGACACGCGCCGCGGCGCTGTGAAACGGGGCTTCGTGGTGCTGATACCCATCATCGCCAGCAGGTGGCCGCGGCCTTCTGGCAGGCGGGCCTGCAGATCGGCGCGCATCTTGGCGATGGCCTCGCTGCCGGTCCAGCCCAAGCGCTCGCATTCGGTTTTGGGAAGGAAGTGCAGCAAGGTCTCCAGCAGGCCGCCAGGCGCCGGCTGCCCGTCGGTGAACAGACGACGGCCACCCTCGTACACCTGCATCTGGCCAAGGTGGTGGACCAGAACCTTAGGCGGGTAGGCAGGGTCGAGGGTGTGCATGCGACTGAGCACATGCCCGCTCAGCGAGTCGCGGCGCACTTCGAAATTGGTCCGCGACGGCCATGTCGTGACACGTCGCAATAACGCGAACACCAGATCCGGCAAGTGGTCGGAATAGGCATTCTTCAGATACAGGCCCTGCAGCATTCGGCAAACACGCGACGTTACCAGCGCTTGTCGCGCCTGCTCGGACAATGCCAGCGGCAAGGCGAGCTTCAACGCCATGTGTTGCCGCTGGTCGACGCTTGCCTGCTGCACGATGTCGTGGGCATAGACATCGGGCAACCGCGGGAAATCCTTGGTCACGATCACCATCAAGGCGTCGCGCTGCAGATAATCGCCAGAAAGCTTGTCCATCACCCAGGCACGCAACTCGTGCTCCCGGTCCAGAATGGACTGCCGACGACGTGCAGCCACTCGGTCCTCGGCAGGCAGCTGATCGATACACGCCTGCATCAGCGCTTCGTCACCTGCCGGCTGATTCTTGTGCAGGGCCGCGAAGAAGGTGTCTATACGTTTATCCAGCACATAGCGCTCGAGGGTATCGCGTAGCGCCACCGGGAGCCGCTGCTGCTGCGCGACACGCTCGTACAAGCCGTCCTCGTCGATGTCGGCGATGGTCAGGACCTGTGAACACTGTTGTGCATCCAACTCCGAGGCTTGAGGCCACAGGTGCTCCAGCAGCACCCGCGCGCCCTGCCATTGCTGCGGCTTTTGCCAGGCAAGCCGCCAGCCACACTCGCCATTCCACTGCAGGCCAGGGTTGAACCTGCGGTTGCCGGCACGGTGCACCATATGCCACTGCGCGCGCTGAGGATCGTTGCGCACTTCATAATCGTGGTTCTGATACCGCCACCACGCACGGTCACCATGGCGATACAGACCGTCGTGACCGCACTTGGTGTT
Organism: Pseudomonas wayambapalatensis; assembly: GCF_049942315.1. Lineage (NCBI taxonomy): Bacteria > Pseudomonadati > Pseudomonadota > Gammaproteobacteria > Pseudomonadales > Pseudomonadaceae > Pseudomonas > Pseudomonas wayambapalatensis. The sequence goes on along the minus strand of NZ_JBNFMU010000204.1, from coordinate 48,973 downwards.
CGCCGGTTTGTCTGTACTGCGATAGGGCTCCAGATCCTGTACCCAAAGACGCCCACCGGCGCTGGTTTGAACAGGCACCATCGCTTCAACGAAGGCGCTGCGCTTGAAACCCTGTGCCACTGCCTTACCGCCAGCGACGAGGACGGCGTTGACCGCCACCGTCTCGGCGACCCCGAGCAAGTGCTCGAGCGCTTCGTGCTGATGCCCCCGATGCCAATCCGTGACGCCTTCATAGGCCTCCGTCAGGGTTTCGACCACCATCTGCGCCAGCAGCAATTCGTTGAGTCCAGGCACGAAGAAGCTGGCCATTTGCAGCAAGCTGCTACCCACCGACTCCAAGGTATCCAAGCGCGACCGCTTGTTGTTTTCATCCGCAGTAGCGTTCGATACCAGCAGGTACGCCGAATCGGCCCGTAACTGTGCGATATGCAATGAGGTCAGGTCGTTGAACAACCCATTGCTCAGGGCATGGCCTGTCACTTCGAGGTCGGGCTTGGGATCTTTCAGACGTTTGCGCAACAAGGTCAGGAAGGAGGCACGATCCTTCATCTGAAGGCTGTACAGTATCTGTGTCAGGCCCTGTGGGTCTGCCAGCAATTGTTGGCAGTAGGTATTGAGGTCGCCCCACGAGGCGAACCGCTGCAGGGGCCGATGGGCCAAGTACAGAATGATGCCAACGGTGCGCGTAGCATCGGCAGGCAAACTGCCCGGCGGGGTGCCTAGCAACTCGAACGTCACGCCCGTGGCCAAGCTGCAACCCAGTATCCGCAAGCGTTTCACACTTACTGAAGCGCTGTCGGGATGGGAAGGTGACACACCAGCCAGCACCTGGCGCAGCATGGCCACGTCTGCGGCGCTCAACTGTTTCTTGACGACGGCAAGCGCCACTGCAAGCGCCAACCGTTGGCGCTTTTCTTCGCGCAGTTCCAGGCTGAGCGCACCGTCCACGACCTTGTCGAGGAGTGCCTGGTAGTGTTTGCCAACGTCTACGCTGCGGCAAATACCTGACAGGATCTTGCTGTCGATCAACAATGGCGCCGTGTCAAGGGGCTGACCCGGCGCGGCGTGGATCAGTCCGCTGTGGCCATCGAAGGATTGATTCTCGACGAAATTCTGCATCAGGTGATCAAGCGCCGGTTCGAAGCTGTGGTGAACGATCAGTTCCTCACCGCCCAGAAGGCTGTAGTTCTGCCAGCGCTCCCGCCACAGCGCATGGTCCAGATCTAGCGTCTTTCCGGTACGCTCCCTGATTGCATCCTGCAGCAACGTCTTGGCGAATGTATGGGGTGGCTGCACATCGGCAAAGGACTGGACCAGCAACTCTTCGCTGGCCCGGTGCTCTGCGTAGGCTGCGCGCAGCGCAGTGATCTCCTCCACAGACGCCTTGCTTAGCCAATCAGGAAGGTTTTCCGCGATGAATTCGTCGAGCATATCGACGCTCTGTTCAGCAGCAGGCATGGGCATGACTCCTTGGATAATGGCCATACCATCGACAAGACGCCACTCAAGGTTCAGCAGGAAAAGCTACCGCAAATGCTCGTCCTCAAATCGCTACGGCCAATCCTAGAAATGCCTGAATCAGGCGCAACTCACGGCGACGCTCCAGACAGCCGATCATGTGCCGGTTGAGCAGTCCCTCGCCAAGCATGGGCCGCGCCACCACCCGTGGATCGTGCGCCACTTCCACCGACGAAACGATACCGATGCCCAGTTCGGCCGCCACAGCCTCGGTCACAGCCTCTCGGCTGTCCAGCTCCAGCAGCACGCGCGGCTGCACCCCGGCCTGGGCACACGCCTGGTCGAAGGTTTGCCGCGTGATCGACGAAGGCTCACGCAGCACCATGATCTGCTTGTCCAGGGCACTCAGCGCCAGCTCCCCCGGCTCGGCGGCCCAGGGATGACCGACCGGCAGCAAGGCGCACAGACGCGACTCGCCCAGGCTCTGCAGATACAGGCCCTTGCGCGGCTCCACCTCGGTCAGCACCGCCACATCGGCATGCTCGGACAGCAACGCCGCCAGGGTTTCCTGAGCATTGCCCAGGCGCAGGTTGACGGTGATGCCAGGGTAGCGGTCGCGCAATAGCGCCAGCATCGGCATGACCCGGTGCGGCCCGTCTGCTGCGACCTCCAGACGCCCGGTCAGCAACTGACGATTCGCTTCGAGCATCGCCTGGGCCTCTTCGGCCAGGCCGAACATGGCCCGGGTAATGGCCGCCAGACGCGTACCCTCCTCGGTCAGCTCGACACGCCGTGCGGTGCGGCGCAGCAGGGTGATCTGATAATGCTCCTCGAGCGCCTTGACGTGCCCGGTCACCGCCGGCTGGCTGATGAACAGGCGCGCCGCAGCACGGGTGAAGCTGCCCTCGCGGGCAACGGCATCGAAGGCACGGAGTTGGAACAGGTTCATTTATCGGCCTGACTTATGGTTGGCATAACAACAAACAATTTGATTGATGACTGAGCGAATTGCAACCTAGCCCCGTCGTTTCAGCCCACTGCCTGCGAGGAAGCCCCGCAATGACCAGCGCCCCGATTCTGCTGACCCCCGGCCCACTGACCACTTCGATCCGCACCCGCCAGGCCATGCTGGTGGACTGGGGCTCCTGGGACCGTGACTTCAACCAACTGACCGCCAGCGTCTGCGAGCAATTGCTGGCGATTCTGGACGCCAGCGCCAGCCACCACTGTGTGCCCCTGCAAGGCAGCGGCACCTTTGCCGTGGAAGCGGCCATCGGCACCCTCGTGCCGCGTGATGGCAAGGTCCTGGTACTGATCAACGGTGCGTATGGCCAGCGCCTGGCGAAGATCTGCAAGGTGCTGGGCCGCAACTACAGCACCTTCGAAACCGCCGAAGACCAACCGACCACCGCCGCCGACGTCGATCGCCTGCTCGCCGCCGACCCGGCCGTGACCCACGTGGCACTGATTCACTGTGAAACCAGCACCGGCATTCTCAATCCGCTCGACCAAATCGCCCAGGTCGTCAAGCACCACGGCAAACGCCTGATCATCGATGCCATGAGTTCCTTCGGCGCGCTACCCATCGATGCCCGTGAAGTGCCGTTCGAAGCACTGATCGCCGCCTCCGGCAAATGCCTGGAGGGTGTGCCCGGGATGGGCTTCGTCTTCGCCGAGAAAAATGCCCTGGCCGCTGCCGAAGGCAACGCCCACTCGCTGGCCATGGACCTTCACGACCAGCACACCTACATGGCCAAGACCGGCCAGTGGCGCTTCACCCCGCCGACCCACGTGGTCGCGGCACTGCACGAAGCACTGCAACAGTACGCTGAAGAAGGCGGCCTGCCAGCGCGCCATCAACGCTACGCCAACAACTGCCGGACCCTGCTCGACGGCATGGCCAGGATCGGCCTGCGCAGCTTCCTGCCCACCGACATCCAGGCACCGATCATCGTCACCTTCCACGCCCCCACGGACGCCCGTTACCAGTTCAAGGACTTCTACGAGCGGGTCAAGGCCAAGGGTTTCATTCTCTATCCCGGCAAGCTGACCCAGGTCGAGACCTTCCGCGTCGGCTGCATCGGTGTGGTCGGTGCGGCGGGCATGCAGGCCGCCGTCGATGCCGTGGCACAGGTGCTGCGGGAAATGGAAGTGCTGGATATCTGACCCCTTTGCCCACCTCATTGAAGGAAATCGCGCACATGAACTACAGCAACCCCACCCAGCTGCAAGCCGCCATCCTCGATTGGGCCGGCACCGTCGTCGACTTCGGCTCCTTCGCCCCGACCCAGATCTTCGTCGAGGCCTTTGCCGAATTCGATGTCGAGGTATCCATCGATGAGGCCCGCGGGCCGATGGGCATGGGCAAGTGGGACCATATCCGCACTCTGTGCGATGTGCCGGAAATCGCCGAGCGTTACCGCAAGGTATTTGGCCGTACCCCGACCGATGATGACGTCACGGCCATCTACGAACGTTTCATGCCCCTGCAGATCGAGAAGATCGCCGTGCATTCGGCGCTGATTCCCGGTGCACTGGACACTCTCACCGGGCTGCGCAACGAGGGCCTGAAGATCGGCTCGTGTTCGGGCTACCCGAAAGTGGTGATGGACAAGGTGGTAGAGCTGGCAGCACGCAATGGCTATGTCGCCGATCACGTGGTGGCCACCGACGAAACGCCCAACGGTCGCCCATGGCCGGCCCAGGCCCTGGCCAACGTCATTGCCCTGGGCATCGACGATGTCGCCGCGTGCGTGAAGGTGGACGACACCGTACCGGGCATTCTGGAAGGCCGTCGTGCCGGGATGTGGACAGTGGCGCTGGTGTGCTCGGGCAATGCGCTGGGGCTGACTTGGGAGCAATACCAGGCGCTGAGCGCCGAGCAACTGGAGCAGGAGCGCAAGCGCATTCATACGCTGTTCGAGGGTTCGCGACCGCACTACCTGATCGACACCATCAACAAGCTACCGGAGGTGGTTGCCGATATCAATCGGCGGCTGGCCAAGGGGGAAATGCCGCAAGGCGTGTGATGGATGGGCAATGACGCATTCGCGGGCACGTCGCAGCGGCGAACAGCCACTGCGACTTGCCCGCGAAAAGGATAACGAGCGCTATCAGACCGCCCGATTCAGCTTCACCCACGCGGCAAACCGGTCAATGAATGCCTGCAGGAACGGCCGAGTCTTGTCGCTGAGCTTGCCCGCCTCGTCGAACAGTGTCTCCGCGCCTCCGATGTAGGCTTCGGGCATCTGCATGCAGGGCATGTCGAGAAAGACCAGCGATTGGCGCAATGCATGGTTGGCACCAAAGCCACCGATCGCCCCCGGCGACACACTGGCCACCGCCGTCGGCTTGCCGCCCCAGGCACTCTGCCCGTAAGGTCGCGAGCCAACATCGATGGCGTTCTTCAACGCCCCCGGCACCGAGCGGTTGTACTCCGGGGTGACGAACAGCACTGCATCGCTGCGGCGGATCTCGTCGCGAAAACGCTGCCAGGGTGCCGGCACGCCCGCGGCCTCGACATCCTCGTTGTACAACGGCAGATCACCGATCTCGATGATTTTCAACCTAAGGCTGGACGGCGCCAGCTCCGAAAGGGCGCGGGCCACCTTGCGGTTGTAGGAGTCCTTGCGCAAGCTGCCGACAACGACCGCTACCGAATAGACCTGGCTCATGGCGATTTGCATCCTCTGCTGGGAAAGGGGAACTGTGTAGTTATAGATGACCCTTCTTCACCCTCGAGGTTTTTTTCCGTAACAAGAAAACTTCCCGCCCCCTTCGCTGGTCTATGTCTGCAGATATTTCTCCATATTTCAGAGGTTTCAACCTACATGGCAGCAGTACTGGTCGGCCAATTCCACGCCCGCGACGCCGAAGGCCGCATCTACCCGGTGCATGAATTCCAGGAGTCGACCTTGCAGGCGGACGGCAGCACCCTTGGCGCGCCGATCACCACCTATCGCCTGGCCATCGGCGACCGGGTCAATTACCTGGGTGAAGACCGCTTCGAACTGGCCCAGAGCGGCGTCGAGATCATCCGCATTCCGTGAGGCAATCCACCGTGTAGGGCCCCTCGCCTTCATGCTGCAGGCCATGGACATCGGCAACGAAGCCGGGAAAGCCCCTGTCGAAGGCTCGGGCGAAGGCCAGGTAGTCGAGGATCGAACGGGTCGCCTCGGTGAAGCGTTCGCCCGGCATGATCAGCGGAATACCTGGCGGATAAGGCACCAGCATCACCGCCGAGATGCGCCCGAGCAATTGCTCGATCGGCACCGCTTCGACCTCCCCCTTGACCATCCGGTCGTACGCCTGCCCCGGGCTCATGGCCACTTCCGGCAAGCGGGTGAACAGGCGCTTGAGCTGCTTGGCCGTGGCATTGGCACGGTAGCAGTCGTGCAATTGCTCGCACAGGTCGCGCAGGCCCAGCCGCTGATATCGTAACGGTGCGACGGCCACGACGCTGGGCAGGCACAGCTGCAGGGCCGTATTGGCGTCATAGTGGCGCTTGAATTCGAGCAATTCGGTCAGCAGCGTGCTCCACTTGCCCTTGGTGATCCCCATGGAGAACAGCACCAGGAAACTGTACAGCCCGGTCTTCTCTACCACCAACCCACGTTCCCAGAGGAACTTGCTCACCACCGCCGCTGGAATCCCATGCTCGCCGAGCACGCCCTCGGCGGTCAGCCCTGGCATCACCAGGGTCACCTTGAGCGGATCGAGCAGCACATAGTCCTGTGCCACGTCGCCAAAGCCGTGCCACTGGGCGCCGGGCTCCAGCAACCAGTCCTGCGCGTCCAGGCGCTGGATACCTTCGGCCGCCGGCGGCTGCCAGATGCTGAACCACCAATCATCGGTCGCAATGTGCGCGCGCAGGTTGGCCAGCGCGCGACGAAAGCTCAGGGCCTCGTCGAACATCTCCTGCAACAGTGATCGCCCGGCCGGGCCTTCCATCATTGTCGAGGCAACATCCAGCGATGCCAGGATGCTGTACTGGGGCGAGGTCGATATATGCATCATGAACGCCTCGTTGAAGCGATCGCGGTCAAGCTGGCGAAGGGCGCCGTCCTGCACGTGGATCATCGAGGCCTGGCTGAAGGCAGCCAGTAGCTTGTGGGTAGAGTGCGTGCTGAACAGCAGCGGGCTGTCGGCCTCGCGGGCGGTGCCCATGGCATAGCGCCCGCTGAAGAAATCGTGGAAAGCAGCGTAGGCGAACCAGGCCTCGTCGAAATGCAGTATTTCGACACTCGCACCCAGGGCCTGCTTGATCTGGCCGGCGTGGTAGCACAGACCGTCATAGGTGGAATTGGTCACCACCGCCAGGCGGATGCGCGGCGCACGACCACGGGTCAGGGGGTTGGCCTGAATCTTGGCCGCGATCGACTCGCGGCTGAACTCGCTGAGCGGGATCGGCCCGATGATGCCCAGTTCGTTGCGCTCCGGGCACAGGTACAACGGGATGGCACCGGTCATGATGATCGCATGCACCACCGATTTGTGGCAGTTGCGGTCCACCAGCACCAGGTCGTCACGCGCGACCATGGCGTGCCAGACGATCTTGTTGGCGGTCGAGGTGCCATTGATGACGAAGAACGTATGATCGGCACCAAAATTGCGCGCAGCCCTGGCCTCGGCTTCGGCCAGCGGCCCGGTGTGATCGAGCAACGACCCCAGCTCCGGCACCGAGACCGAGAGATCCGAACGCAGGGTGTTTTCGCCGAAGAACTGGTGAAAGGCCTGGCCCACCGGGCTTTTGCGATACGCCACGCCACCACCGTGGCCGGGCGTGTGCCAGGAATAGTTCGATTGCGCAGTGTGCTGCACCAGCGCCTTGAAGAAAGGGGGCAGCAGGCCGTCGAGGTAATTGTGCGCAGCCCGCGCCACCTGTCGGGCCAGGAACGGCACAGTGTCTTCGAACAGGTAGAGGATGCCACGCAACTGGTTCAGCTCGCTCATCGCCTCGGCAGGTGCATTTTCCAGGGTAACCTGCTCGCCCAGGGCAAAGATCGGCAGATCCGGTGCACGCAGCCGCGCCAGGTGGATCAGCTCGGCCATATTCTGCAGCAGATGGATATTGTCACCGACGCCTTCGGCGGCGATCAGCATGCAGGCCAGGCCGTGGTGGGTGGCGGCGACCAGACGCGCTTCGGCATGGTCGGCGGCGGCGAGGATGGCGAAGCCATCCTGCTTGAGCTCCTCGGCGATACCCCGTATGCGCTCACCGGCGACACTGTCGGCCTTGATCGCACGGTGGACGATGAGGATGGGGAACTTGAGGTCCTTGTACATCAGGCTGCTACCTCCGAAGGACGCGTGTCCATTTCAGGGTAGTCGAGCCTCAGGGCAACTGTATGGGCAGTGTCAGCCTGCTGGCGTTTCGGTCAGTGCCTGCCACATTGCCGGTGCCCCTGCCGACTTGGCGATCGCCGCCAGACGCTCGGAATGTGCCTCGAGCTCCTCTTCGCTGGCCATGATCACCCGCCCCGGCTGACGCCCGACGATACGGCGGATCTCGCTACCATTGCCGCCCTGCCCTTCGTTGTCTTCAGCGCCCTGGCCGGCCAGCGACAGGCTGGTCTGGCCACCGGTCATCGCCAGGTAGACGTCGGCCAGCAGTTCCGAGTCGAGCAGCGCGCCGTGCAGGTCGCGGCCTGAGTTGTCGATGCCGTAGCGTTTGCACAGCGCATCGAGGCTGTTGCGCTGGCCCGGATGGCGCGAGCGCGCCATCATCAGGGTGTCGAGGATGGTGCAGTGCTGGGAGATGTCGGCGCGGTCTTGCCGGCCCATCAAGGCAAATTCGTTGTTGATGAAGCCAACGTCGAACGCCGCGTTGTGGATGACCAGTTGCGCGCCCTGGATGTACTCGAAGAATTCTTCGGCGACATCGGCGAAGCGCGGCTTGTCGAGCAGGAAGGCGTCGGTGATGCCGTGAACGCCAATGGCGCCCTCGTCGCTCTCGCGGTCCGGCTGCAGGTAGACGTGGAAGTTGCGCCCGGTCAGGCGCCGGCCGATGACCTCGACGCAACCGATCTCGATGATCCGGTGGCCTTCGCTGACCGGCATACCGGTGGTTTCGGTATCGAGGACGATCAGTCGGGTGTTCTGCTGCTCCACGCGGGGGCTCCAAGCGACTTCTGGGAAAGGGGACGAGTATACATCAAACGGGTTTCAGACTTTCCAGCGCGCGGGATGCGTTCAAGGTGAGGCTGCATCACCCCTGCGCGCGCAACTCATCGACCCCGCGGTTGGCCAGCTGATCGGCCCGCTCGTTACCCGGATGCCCGATATGCCCGCGCACCCACTTCCAGGTCACCTTGTGCCGGTTGACCTGTTCATCGAGCAACTTCCACAGGTCGGCATTCTTCACCGGTTCCTTCGCGGCGGTCTTCCAGCCACGTTTCTTCCAGTTGCCCATCCATTCGGTGATGCCTTTCATCACGTACTGCGAGTCGGTGGTCAACACCACGTCGCATTCGCGCTTGAGCGCCATCAGCGCGCAGATCGCGGCCATGAGCTCCATGCGATTGTTGGTGGTGTCGCGCTCGCCGCCCCACAGTTCCTTCTCGACGCCCTTATAGACGATCAGGGCGCCCCAGCCACCCAGGCCAGGATTGCCCTTGCAGGCACCATCGGTGTAGATCTCGACGCTATCGCTCATGTACCGCCTTCGTTCGCTTGCAGGTTATCGATCGCGGACGGCGTGGTCAGGGCTCGCTGTGACGACGATTGACCTTGGCCAGCGGCAGGGGCAACAGCTTGCCCATCGGCTCGCGACGCTCCATGGGCAGAGGTCGCAGGCCTACTACCATCTTGCGCGCCACCAGCAGGTAAACACCCCCGCCTGCGGTCTGCCATCCCCCGGCCATCCGCTCCCACCCCGCCAGGCGCTGTTGCCAGACAGGGGAGGAAAGCGGCGGACGATAGCACCCGAAGCGGCGTTTCTCCAGCGCGAACCCCAGCAGGTTGAGCCAGTCGCCAACCCGCGACGGCGAGATGCAGCGCGCCTTGCGTAGCGCTCCACGGCCGAAAAAGTGCCGCGCGCCCCAGGCGCTCCAAGGATTGATGCCAACGATCAACAGGTGCCCACCCGGGCGTACTGCGCTGGCAGCCTGGCGCAACAGACCGTGGGGCGAGAGGCTGAAATCCAGGCCATGCTGCAGCACCACCACATCGGCCGCATGCTCGGACAGCGGCCAGGCCTGTTCCTCGCAGACGATCTCCACTCCGGGCAATGGCGCGCCGAGGCGTACCGTGCGTTGCACCTGCGGGGCACTGGGCGGCGTCTCGGCGCTCGGCCCATAGTGCACGAGAAACCCACCGAAGAAGCGGCCCAGCTCCTCTTCGAGCAGTTTCTCTTCTTCCTTGAGCATCAGTTGCCCGATGGGCCCGGCGAACCAGTCGCGGGCCAGGCTGATCAGCTCCAACCACTCGGGGTCGGCCTGGGCAAAGGCTTGGTCGGTCATTGCATTCTCCCTCGAAGGTTTCTCCGGCCACGCCATCGCGGCTAAGATGCCTTCATGTCCCACGCCAGATGATTCGGATCCGCGCCATGATACAGATCGATGCCCTTCCCGCTTTCTCCGACAACTACATCTGGTTGTTACAGGATACTGCCAAACGCCAGTGCGCGGTGGTCGACCCCGGCGACGCCGGCCCGGTGCTGCAATGGCTCGAGGCCCATGCCGGCTGGACGCTCACCGATATCCTCATCACTCACCACCATAACGACCATGTCGGCGGCGTCGAGAAGCTCAAGCAGGCGACCGGCGCCAAAGTCTACGGGCCGGCCAACGAACGCATTCCGGCCCGTGACGTGGCGCTGGACGACGGCGACAGCGTGACGGCACTGGGCTTGACCTTCGAGGTGCTCGCCGTACCTGGCCACACCCTCGGCCACATCGCCTATTACAGCGCACAGAATCCGACCCCGCTGCTGTTCAGCGGCGACACCCTGTTCGCCGCCGGCTGCGGGCGAATGTTCGAAGGCACACCCGAACAGATGCAACCTGCCCTGCAGCGCCTGGCCGAGCTGCCGGAGGCGACCGAGGTGTACTGCGCCCACGAATACACCCTGAGCAACCTGCGTTTTGCCAAGGCCGTAGAGCCGGAGAACCAGGATGTTCTCCAGCGTTTCAACGAGGTTACCCGCCTGCGTGCCGACAATCGCATCACCCTGCCCTCGACCATCGGCCTGGAGCGGCAGACCAATCCGTTTCTTCGCACAACTGAAACATCCGTTAAACAAAAAGCAGACGAATGGAAGGGACATTCAAACGAATCCCAACCCGCTGTTTTTGCTGCCTTGAGGTCTTGGAAAGACGGCTTCTGATAACCTCACGATATATCGCAGGAGGACATCCAAGGTTGACCCAACCGGATGCGGTTTCTAGAATCGCCGAAATTTTTTGCCCGGAAAACCGTGTCCGCCGATGTCTTCCCGTAGCCGCCGCACCGCTCATTCCGCCGCCCTGACGCGCCTGGCCCAGGTCAGCGCACTCGCTTTGGCCGCCACCCTCGTGGGCTGCCAGAGCACCCGTCAGGTCGACGAATCCGACAGCGTTCGCGCGCACAACTACCAGGCCCGGATCAAGCACAAACCGGCGCCGCTGATGATCAAGCCGGCCGAGCAGAAAGCCCCCGAGGATGTCTGGGAACGCATGCGCCAGGGCTTTGCCCTGCAAGATGGCATCGACGTCAATCCGCGCATCGAGCAACAGCGCCTGTGGTTCGCCAGCAACCCGAGCTTCCTCGAGAACGCCGGCGAGCGTGGCAGCCTCTACCTGCACTACATCGTCGAGCGCCTCGAAGAACGCGACATGCCGCTTGAGCTGGCCCTGCTGCCGGCCATTGAAAGCGCCTACAACCCGATGGCCTACTCCCGCGCCCACGCGGCGGGCATGTGGCAATTCATCCCGTCCACCGGGCGCCACTTCAACCTGCGCCAGACCAACTTCTACGACGGCCGTCGCGACATCACCGCCTCCACCAACGCCGCGCTGGACTATCTGACCCGCCTGCACGACATGTTCAATGGCGACTGGCTGCTTGCCCTGGCCGCGTACAACGCCGGTGAAGGTACCGTCAGCCGGGCGATCGAGCGCAACGAGCGCCTCGGCCTGCCGACCGACTACTGGAACCTGCCGCTGCCTCAGGAAACCCGCGACTACGTGCCCAAGCTGCTGGCGCTGTCGCAGGTGGTCCTGACACCGCAGGCCTATGGCGTCAACCTCAGCCCCATCGCCAACGAACCCTACTTCGAAGCCGTCGCCATCAACGATCGCCTCGACCTGACCCGCGTCGCCGCCTTCGCCAACATCGACGAAGACGAACTCATCCAGCTCAACCCCGCGTTCAAGAAACGCATGACGGTCGATGGCCCGCAGCAACTGCTCGTCCCCACCGCCAAGGCGCAACTGCTGACCAGCAGCCTGTCCAATCTCAAGCCCGAGCAACTGGTCAGCTTGCAACCGAACAAGGCCGTGTTCCAGGCTGCCCTCGCCGAAGCCAAGGCACCGGCCGCGACCAGCAGTTACCGGGTCAAGCGCGGCGACAACCTGGGCGCCATCGCCAAGGCCAACCGTGTGTCGGTCAAAGACATCCAGCGCTGGAACCGTCTCTCGGGCAGCAGCCTGAAAGTCGGTCAGGTCCTGGCCCTGCGCGGTGGCAATGCCCCGAGCGCCGCGGCCAACCGTGTCGCGGCAGCCAAGCAGCGCTCTACCCAGTACAAGGTGCGCAAGGGCGACTCGTACTATCTGGTTGCCAAACGTTTCAATGTCGAGATGAAACACCTCAAGCGCTGGAACCCGCGCAGCGGCCAGGCACTCAAGCCCGGCCAGACCCTCACCGTCTACCTGACGCGCTGACTGTGTAGGCGCGGGCTTGGGAGGGCGGCGAACCGCCGCGAACACCGGCAGAGCAGGCGCCATGCATTGCGGTGTACTTTTCGCGGGCGAGCCCTCTCCCACAACCGCCCCCGCCCCACCCTTTTTCCATCCCAGACAAGCTGTTACTGTACGCCGGACCAAGCCCAACGCCGCCTTGACCGGATCCCAGACTTGATAAGACCCCTCCTCCTGTCACTGAGCCTGGCCTTGAGCTTCCCCGCAGCCGCCACCGTGACCGAAAGCCACGGTTATGCGCAGTTCGGCACGCTCAAGTACCCGGCCACGTTCACCCATTTCGACTGGGTCAATCCGCAGGCGCCCAAGGGCGGAACCTTGCGGGCCATGGCATTCGGCACCTTCGACACGCTCAACCCCTACACTTTCAAGGGCACCAGCCCTGTTTCGACGCCGAACTTCCAGCAGTACGGCGTCAACGAGCTGAACGAGACCCTGATGGTCGGCACCGGCCAGTACGATCCTTCAGGCGACGAACCGACCTCCAGCTACGGCCTGATCGCCCGCTCGGTGGAATACAGCGAAGACCGCAGTTGGGTGGTGTTCAACCTGCGTCCCGAGGCGCGTTTCCATGACGGACACCCCATCACCTCGGCCGACGTGGCCTTCTCCTACCGCACCCTGCTCAAGGAAGGTCACCCGCTGTACCGCACCAACCTGCAGGAAGTGCAGCGCGTCGACATTCTGGGGCCTCTGCGTATCCGCTTCGTCTTCAAGCGCGCCGGCAACCCGCTGCTGATCCTGCGCCTGGGCGAAATGCCAGTGCTGCCCAAGCACTACTGGCAAGACCGTGACTTCAAGGCCACCACCTTCGAGCCTCCGCTGGGCAGCGGCCCGTATCGCATCACCGAAGTGCAGCCCGGTCGGCGCCTGGTGTTCAGCCGGGTGAAGAACTACTGGGGCAAGGATTTGCCGGTCAACCGCGGCAAGTACAACTTCAACCGCGTGGAGTTCGAGTTCTACCGTGACGCTACCGTGGCCTTCGAAGCCTTCAAGGCTGGCGAGTTCGATATCTACATCGAACACCAGGCCAAGAACTGGGCCAATGGCTACAACTTCCCGGCAATCCGCCGTGGCGATGTGATCAAGGCGCAAATCCCGCACCGGATCCCGACCCAGACCCAGGGTCTGTTCATGAACACCCGACGCGAGGCCTTCGCCGACCCGAAGGTGCGCCAGGCCCTGGGGCTGATGCTCGATTTCGAGTGGACCAACCGCGCCCTGTTCAGCAGCGCCTACCGTCGCTCGACCAGCTACTACCCCAACAGTGAATTCACCGCCAGCGGGCTGCCCACCGGCAAGGAATGGCTGCTGCTCTCACCGTTTCGCGAACAGTTGCCCGCCAAGCTCTTCACCGAGCCCTACCAGGTCAGCCAGACCGACGGGCGCGGCATCGACCGCCAGACCTTGCGCACAGCCCTGGGCCTGCTCGGCGAAGCCGGCTGGAAGCTCGACGGGCAGCGCCTGGTCGATGCAAAAGGCCGCCAGTTGCGCCTGGAGTTGCTGCTGGTAAACCCGAATCTGGAACGCATTCTGCAACCTTATGTCGAAAATCTGTCCAGCATCGGCATCGACGCGCGCTTGCGCACGGTAGACCGAGCCCAGTACAAACAACGGCTGGACCAATTCGACTTCGACATGATCCTGATGACCCTGAACCAGACCCTCAGCCCCGGACTCGAGCAGTGGCAGTACTTCCACTCAAGCCAGGCCACCGTCAAGGGCAGCAAGAACTACGCGGGCATCAAGGACCCTGTGGTCGATCACCTGCTCGATACGCTCATGGCCGCCCGCACCCGCGATGACCAGGTCGCCGCTGCACGCGCGCTTGACCGGGTGCTGTCGTGGCACTACTACATGATTCCCAACTGGTACCTGGACAACCATCGCCTGGCCTACCGCAACCGGTTCGCCTTCGTCACCACACCGCCCTACACCCTGGGCCTGAACAGCTGGTGGCTCAAGACTTCGGAGAAAGCCAAATGATGCCGACGCCTCGCCTGCGCCTGGCCTGCAGCCTGTTGCTCGCCTGCCTGAGCCTACCTGCGCTGGCCGCCCCGCAACACGCCCTGACGCTCTACGACGAACCGCCCAAGTACCCCGCCGACTTCAAGCATTTCGACTACGTCAATCCCGATGCCCCCAAGGGCGGGACCTTCCGCCAGTCCAGCTTCGGCGGTTTCGACAGCCTCAACCCCTTCATCAACAAGGGTGTATCGGCCGACAACATCAGCATCATCTACGACACCCTGATGCGCCAGAGCCAGGACGAGCCCTTCACCGAGTACGGGCTGGTCGCCGGCAAGATCGAAAAGGCCCCCGACAACAGCTGGGTACGCTTCTACCTGCGACCTGAAGCACGCTTCCATGACGGCCATCCCATCCGCGCCGAAGATGTCGTGTTCAGCTTCAACGCCCTCACCCAGCAGGGTGCGCCGTTGTACCGCCAGTACTACGGTGATGTCTCGGAAGTAATCGTCGAGGACCCGCTGCGTGTCTTGTTCAAGTTCAAGCACAGCAACAACCGTGAGCTGCCGCTGATCCTGGGCCAGTTGCCGGTGCTGCCCAAGCATTGGTACGAGACCCGCGACTTCACCCGCGGCAACCTCGAGATCCCCCTGGGCAGTGGCCCGTACAAGGTCGCCGAGGTCAAGGCCGGACGCTCGATCCGTTACGAGCGGGTCAAGGACTACTGGGCCAAGGACCTGCCGATCAACCGCGGCATGTTCAACTTCGACGCCATGACCTTCGACTCCTACCGCGACACCGCCGTCGCCCTCGAAGCGCTCAAGGCCGGGCAGTTCGACTATGCCCTGGAAGTCAGCGCGAAGAACTGGGCCACCGCCTACAACGTCCCGGCGGTGCGCGACGGGCGCCTGATCAAGGAAGAGTTGCCCAACGGCAACCCGGTCGGCATGCAGGGCTTCATCTTCAACCTGCGCAAACCCGTGTTCCAGGACATCCGCGTGCGCCAGGCCCTGAGCCTGCTGCTCGATTACGAATGGACCAACAAGCAGCTGTTCAACGGCGCCTATACCCGCACCGGCAGCTACTTCGAAAACTCCGAGATGGCCGCTACGGGCCTGCCCTCCGCCGACGAGCTGAAGATCCTCGAACCGCTGCGCGGCAAGATTCCCGAGCAGGTCTTCACCGAGGTGTTCCACAACCCCGTCACCGACGGCAGTGGCATGATTCGCGAGCAGCAACGCAAGGCCTACCAGTTGCTGATGGACGCCGGCTGGAAGATCGAGAACGACAAGATGGTCGATGCCCAGGGCAAGCCGGTGTCGATCGAGTTTCTCCTGGCACAGACCGAGTTCGAGCGCATCCTGCTGCCGTTCAAGCGCAACCTGGCCGACCTGGGTATCGACCTGACCATCCGCCGCGTCGATGTCTCGCAATACATCACGCGCCTGCGCTCGCGCGACTTCGACATGATCGTCGGCGGCTTCCCGCAATCCAACTCGCCGGGCAACGAACAACGCGAATACTGGACCAGCGCCGCCGCCGACCGCTCGGGCAGCCGCAACACCATCGGCCTGCGTGACCCGGCCATCGACCAACTGGTCGAAGACCTGATCAACGCCGACTCGCGCCAGAGCCTGGTCGCCCACACGCGTGCGCTGGACCGTGTGCTGCTGTGGGGTTACTACGTCATCCCCAACTGGCACATCAAGACCTGGCGCGTCGCCTACTGGAACCACCTTGGCCATCCGAAGGTGTCACCCAAATACGATATCGGCATCGACACCTGGTGGATCAAGCCCGACGTGACCCCAGCCATCAGCGAAGCACGCGTGCCACTCGTGGACGAGGCAAACTGACATGCTTGCCTACATTCTGCGCCGCCTACTGCTGATCATCCCGACCCTGTTCGGCATCCTCATCATCAACTTCATCATCGTCCAGGCCGCCCCCGGCGGCCCAGTCGAGCAGATGATCGCCAAGCTCGAGGGTTTCGATGGCGCCACCAGCCGCATCGCCGGTGGCGGCGCCGAAGTGTCGGTGGCCGGCTCCAACTACCGAGGGGCCCAAGGCCTGGACCCGGCGCTGGTCGCTGAAATCGAACGTATGTACGGTTTCGACAAATCAGCCCCCGAGCGGTTGTGGATCATGGTCAAGAACTACGCCCAGCTCGACTTCGGCGACAGCTTCTTCCGCGATGCCAAGGTCATCGACCTGATCGCCGAGAAGATGCCCGTGTCGATTTCGCTGGGGCTGTGGAGCACATTGATCATGTACCTGGTGTCGATCCCGCTGGGGATTGCCAAGGCAGTGCGCCACGGCAGCCACTTCGACGTCTGGACCAGCTCGGCGATCATCGTCGGCTACGCCATCCCCGCGTTCCTCTTCGCCATCCTGCTGATCGTGCTGTTCGCCGGTGGCAGCTATTTCGACTGGTTCCCGCTCCGGGGCCTGACCTCGAACAACTTCGACGAACTGTCCACTGCCGGTAAGGTGATGGACTACTTCTGGCACCTGGTGCTGCCGATCACCGCGCTGGTGATCGGAAACTTCGCCACCATGACCCTGCTGACCAAGAACAGCTTCCTCGACGAGATCAACAAGCAGTACGTGATCACCGCCAAGGCCAAGGGCCTGAGCCGTAACCGCGTGCTCTACGGCCATGTATTCCGCAACGCCATGCTGCTGGTGATTGCCGGCTTCCCCTCAGCGTTCATCGGCATCTTCTTCACCGGTTCCCTGCTGATCGAGGTGATTTTCTCCCTCGACGGCCTGGGCCTGATGAGTTTCGAAGCGGCCATCAACCGCGACTACCCGGTGGTGTTCGGCACCCTGTTCATCTTCACCCTGCTGGGGCTGGTGGTGAAACTGATCGGCGACCTCACCTATACCCTGGTCGATCCGCGCATCGACTTCGCCAGCCGGGAGCACTGACATGGCCCTCTCTCCCCTGAACCGCCGGCGCTTCGAGCGCTTCAAGGCCAACCGTCGCGGCTGGTGGTCGCTGTGGCTGTTCCTGATCCTGTTCGGCCTGAGCCTGGGTGCCGAGTTGATCGCCAACGACAAGCCCATCGCCGTGCGCTACGACGGCGAGTGGTATTTCCCGGCGTTCAAACGCTACCCGGAAACCACCTTCGGCGGCGAATTCCCGCTTGAAGCCAACTACAAGAGCCCCTATATCCGCGAACTGCTGGAAAAGAAGGACAGCTTCGTGCTGTGGGCGCCAATCCCGTTCAGCTACCAGAGCATCAACTACGACCTGAAGGTCCCTGCCCCCGCGCCGCCCTCGACCGACAACCTGCTCGGTACCGACGATCAGGGTCGCGACGTGCTCGCCCGGGTGATCTACGGATTCCGCATCTCGGTGCTGTTCGCCCTGACGCTGACCATCGCCAGCTCCATCGTCGGCGTCATCGCCGGGGCCCTGCAGGGCTTCTATGGCGGCTGGGTGGACCTGGCTGGCCAGCGTTTCCTGGAAATCTGGTCGGGCCTGCCGGTGCTCTACCTGTTGATCATCCTCGCAAGCTTCGTACAGCCCAACTTCTGGTGGTTGCTCGGCATCATGCTGCTGTTCTCGTGGATGAGCCTGGTGGACGTGGTGCGCGCCGAATTCCTGCGCGGGCGCAACCTCGAGTACGTGCGCGCCGCACGCGCACTGGGCATGCGCAACGGCCCGATCATGTTCCGGCACATCCTGCCCAATGCCATGATCTCGACCATGACCTTCATGCCATTCATCCTCACCGGCGCCATCGGCACCCTCACCGCCCTCGATTTCCTGGGCTTCGGTCTGCCTGCCGGCTCCCCGTCGCTGGGCGAACTGGTCGCCCAGGGCAAGTCCAACCTGCAGGCCCCATGGCTGGGTATCAGCGCCTTCGCCGTGCTTGCAGTGATGCTGAGCCTGCTGGTGTTCATCGGCGAGTCCGCCCGCGATGCCTTCGACCCAAGGAAATGACATGAGCCAAGACACCCTGATCGAAGTGCGCGACCTGGCGGTGGAGTTCGTCACCGGCGAACAGGTCAATCGTGTGGTCGATGGCATCAGTTTCGACATCCGCAAGGGCGAGACCCTCGCCCTGGTCGGCGAGAGCGGCTCGGGCAAATCGGTCACCGCTCACTCGATCCTGCGCCTGCTGCCCTACCCGCTCGCCCGCCACCCCGGCGGCACCATCCACTATGGCGGCAAGGATCTCCTGCACCTGGGCGAAAAGCCCATGCAGCGCATCCGCGGCAACCGCATCGCGATGATCTTCCAGGAACCGATGACCTCGCTGAACCCGCTGCATTGCATCGAGAAGCAGATCAACGAGATCCTCCTGCTGCACAAAGGCCTCACCGGCAAGCAGGCCACCGCCCGCACCCTGGAGCTGCTCGAACTGGTCGGCATTCCCGACCCGAAGAAGCGCCTCAAGGCCCTGCCCCACGAGCTCTCCGGCGGCCAGCGCCAGCGCGTGATGATCGCCATGGCCCTGGCCAACGAACCCGAACTGCTGATCGCCGACGAGCCCACCACCGCGCTCGACGTCACCGTGCAGCTCAAGATCCTCGATTTGCTCAAATCCCTGCAGGCACGCCTGGGCATGGCGCTGCTGCTGATCAGCCACGACCTCAACCTGGTGCGGCGTATCGCCCACCGCGTGTGCGTGATGCAGTGCGGCAAGATCGTCGAGCAGGCCGACTGCGAGACGCTGTTCAAGGCCCCGCAACACCCCTATACGCAGATGCTGATCAATGCCGAGCCCAGCGGCGGCCCGGCAGCGAACGCGGTCGGCAAACCGCTGCTGGAGGTCAACGACCTGAAGGTGTGGTTCCCGATCAAGAAGGGCCTGCTGCGTCGCACTGTCGATCATGTGAAAGCCGTCGATGGGATCAATTTCAGCCTTCCGCAGGGGCAAACCCTGGGGATCGTCGGCGAGAGCGGATCCGGTAAATCAACGCTGGGGCTGGCGATCTTGCGCTTGATCGCAAGCCAGGGTGGGATTCGCTTCCACGGGCAGTCGCTGGAAGGGATGAACCAGCAGGAAGTGCGGCCGCTGCGGCGCGAGATGCAGGTGGTGTTCCAGGACCCGTTCGGCAGCCTGAGCCCGCGCATGTGCGTGGCCGATATCGTTGGCGAGGGCTTGCGGATTCACAAGATCGGCACCCCCGCCGAGCAGGAAGCCGCAATCATTGCGGCGCTGGAGGAAGTGGGGCTGGATCCGCGCACACGGCACCGGTATCCACACGAGTTCTCTGGCGGGCAGCGCCAGCGGATCGCGATCGCCCGGGCGCTGGTGTTGAAGCCGGCCTTGATCCTGCTGGACGAGCCAACCTCGGCGCTGGACCGGACCGTACAGCGGCAGGTCGTGGAACTGCTGCGCAACCTGCAGTTGAAGTACAACCTGACGTACCTGTTCATCAGCCATGACCTCGCGGTGGTGAAGGCGTTGAGTCACCAGTTGATGGTGATCAAGCACGGGCACGTGGTGGAACAAGGCGATGCGCAGGAGATCTTCCATGCGCCGCAGCATCCGTATACGCGTCAGTTGCTGGAGGCAGCGTTTCTGGAGGCGACGAACAGTTAATGCCTTTGTGCAATGACAAAGAGCGACTAACTCGTTCAAAACCCAAGAGCCCGCTCAGCCCTGGTAGGAGTGAGCAGGCTCAAGTCGGCTAGAGCTCAGGCTTCGGCGGCGCGGGCAGTCACTGCCTCGCCTTCGAGCACCATCCCCTCGCGCATCTTCTGCGCGTCGCGCACAAAGCACCGCGACGCCGCCAGCAGAAACACCAGGGTCAACATCAGCGCCACCGGGATCAGGTACATCGCGTCATGCAGCCCCTGGGCCTTGAACGCCTCGCTCATCACCCCCTGCCCCGCCGCCTCCATGGCCGACACGGCAAAATGATCCGACAACCCGCCGACCACCACCGGGCCCAGGCCACCGCCGAGCAGGTAGAGCCCGGCGAAGTACAACGCCATGGCAGTCGCACGCAGGCGTGGCTGCACCACATCCTGAATCGCCGTGTACACGCAGGTGTAGAAGTTGTATGAGAACAGCCAGCCGACACCGAACACCGCGACGAACAGCCCCAGCTCGATACGCCCGGCGTGCAGTGCCCAGGCGGTGGCAAGGGTGGCCACCAACATGCTCAGCGCGGCGAACAACAGGCGTCCATTGGCAAAGCGCTGATGCACCTTGTCGGCCACCCAGCCACCCAGCGTGAGGCCCACCAGGCCACTCAGACCGACAATCATCCCCGTTGCCACGGCCGCATCGTGCAAGGGCAAGGCGAAGTAGCGCTGCAGCATCGGCACCATGAACGAGTTGCAGGCGTACGAGGCGAAGTTGAAGGTCAACCCCGCCAGTACCAGCCAGGCGAACGTGGGTACGCTCAGCACCCGCCGCAGCGGACGATCAACCGGTGCCTGGGAGATGGCCACGGTTTCCGCAGCGCCGCGCGCAGGTTCGCGGATCATGAAGATGAACAGCGCCAGTAGCAGGCCGGGCACCGCCGCGATGAAGAACGGCGCGCGCCAGCTGTCGAACGCCTGGACCATGGCACCGATGGTGAAGAACGCCAGCAACAAGCCCAGCGGCAGGCCGAGCATGAAGATGCCCATCGCACGCGAGCGCCGCTCGGCCGGGAACAGGTCGCCGATCAGCGAGTTGGCGGCGGGTGCATAGCTGGCCTCGCCGATGCCCACGCCCATGCGCACCAGCAGAAAGCTCCAGAAGCTGCCGACCATGCCGTTGACTGCCGTCAACCCGCTCCAGGCCGCCAGCCCCCAGCCCATTAGCTTGGCGCGCGAACCGGTATCGGCCATCCGCGCCAGCGGCAGGCCGGCGATGGCGTACACCAAGGTGAAGGCTGTGCCGATCAGGCCGATCTGGAAGTCGCTCAGGTGCCACTCCAGACGGATCGGCTCGATGATGATCGCGGGGATGGTGCGGTCGAAGAAATTGAACAGGTTGGCCAGGAACAGCAGGAACAAGATGCGCCAGGCGTTGGACGCTTGGGGGGCGGTGGTCATGGTCGGGTCCCTCGTTATCGTTATTCAGGGCTTCCAGCACGCCTGACGAAATCTAGAGGGTAAGGTGCAAGACGTCTGCCACCATTGACCGGGCTTATATCCCTCGATGGGCTGCGGCCTGATGCATCGCCCGCAACATTTAAACCGATGGCGGCGCCACCAACCGATACCCCACCCCCGCCTCGGTGATGATGTACCGCGGGGCGGTCGGATCGTCACCCAGCTTGTGCCGCAGATGCCCCACCACGATACGCAGGTAGTGGGTGTCGTCGACATGGGTCGGGCCCCAGATATCCTTGAGCAACTGCTGCTGGGTGATCACCCGCCCCGGATGTCCGGCCAGTTGCGCCAGCAGCGCATACTCCTTGCGCGTCAATGCCACCTCGACGCCGTCGAGGGTGACCTTGCGATAGGCGAAATCGACCACCAGCGCACCGAAGCTGGCACTGGCCGGTTGCCCGGAGCCCGCCTGGGGCTTGTGCCGCAACAGCGCGCGCACCCGGGCAAGGAACTCCTGGATACCGAACGGCTTGGTCACGTAGTCGTTGGCGCCGCCATCCAATGCATCGACCTTCTGCACCTCGCTGGCACGCACCGAGAGCACCATCACCGGCACGCTGCTCCACTCGCGCAGGTCACGCAGTACCTGCTGGCCGTCCATGTCCGGCAAGCCGAGATCGAGCACCACAAGGTCAGGCTTGCTCAGTGCCGCCTGGGCCAGGCCTTCGCCACCGGTCGCAGCCTCGATCACCTTGTAGCCCTGGGACACGAGACTGATGCGCAGGAACTTGCGGATCTGCGGTTCGTCGTCGATGACCAGAAGGGTGGCGGCTTGGCTCATGGGGCTTCACTGTCGCTGTCGGGTTGAGGGGGCAATGGCAAGCATAGAGTGATGCAGGTGCCCTGGCCATCGATGCCCTCGCCGACCAGGATGCTGCCGCCATGGGCGCCGATCATGCCCTGGCAGATCGCAAGCCCCAGGCCCGTGCCCTGCCCGCCGCGGTCGCCACGGGCAGCGGTGTAGAACATGTCGAAGATCTTCTCGCGCTCGGCCACCGGGATGCCCGGGCCCTGGTCAGCAACCGAGAAGCACAGGCGCTCGTCCCGCACCGCCACCCGCAGCGCCAGGCGACCATTGGCCGGCGAGAAACGCGCCGCGTTCTCCAGGACGTTGACCAGCGCCTGCTCGATCAGCGCTGCATGCACGAACAGCAGTGGCAGCTCGGCGGGCACCTCGGTGACCACGCGCAGCGGTGCAAGCACCGCGCGCAGGCGGTTGAGGGCACTGCCGACGATATCGCCGGGCGACACCCAGTCACGCGCAAGCTTCAGGCCGCCATGGCCCAGTCGGGTCATGTCGAGCAGGTTCTGGATGTAACGATCCAGGCGCTCGGCTTCGTTGCGGGTGCCTTCGAGCAGCTCACGACGATCATCCGGCGGGATCGCATCGCCCAGCGCCAACAAGCTGTCGATGCTGCCGCGCATGGCGGTCAGCGGGGTGCGCAGGTCATGGGACACCGAGGCAAGCAAGGCGCTGCGCAACTGCTCGGTTTCGCCATGCAGGCGCGCAGCTTCGAGCTGCTCGGCCAGGCGTGCGCGGGCCAGGGCCTGGGCCAGCGGCTCGGCCAGCGCCGTCAGCAGGCGTCGGCGCTGAGCGCTCAAGGGCTCGCCCGCGGCGGGCTGCACACCCAGCAAGGCCATGGGAGACTCGTCGACCGCCAGCGGCCACCACCACCAGCGACCATGGGGCAAGGTATCGCTGCCATGCCCTGCCGCCTGGCCATGTTGCCAGGCCCATTCGGCAGCGGCGCGCTCGTTGTCGGTAAAAGCCTGCGGCCCGCCGCTGGCGACCTGCAACAAACCCTCGGTATCGCGTTCGAGCAGGCAGATCTGGATATCCTGCCAATCGTCCAGGTGCTGGCCAGCGGCACTGAACACCGCCTGGCGATCCGTGGCCACGGTCAGGCGGCGCGACAGGTCGAGCAGTTGCCGGGTCTCGCCCTGGGTTTCGCGCAGCGCCTGCAACTGACGGCGCTGGCGAGCGGCGAGGTTGCCGGTCAGGGCGGCCATGAGCAGGAAGAACACCAGGGTCAGCACATCCTCTTCACGCTGGATGCTGAACGAGAAGTTCGGCGGGATGAACAGGAAGTCATAGGTCAGGAACGACAGCGCCGCACAGGCCAGCGCAGGCCCCAGGCTGCTGCGCACCGCGACCAGCAGCACCGCCGCGAGGAACACCAGCGAGATGTTCGGCAATGCCAGCACGCTGGACACGGCCCAGGCCAGCCCCGCCGCCAGTACGGTCGCCAGCAGCGCCAGCCAATAGTGGCGCCAGACCCAGGCGCGCTTGACCACCGCCCGTGTCGCTGCGGGTTGAGCGTCGCGGTCGAGCACGTTGATCTCCAACCCCCGGCTGTCGCGCAGCAAGCGTGCGGCGACGCCCGCACCGAACAGGCGACGGCGCAGACGATCGCGAGACTGGCCGACCAGCACCAGGCTCGCCCGCCGTTCCAGCGCATGCTGGATGAGCGTGCGCGCCACCTCCCCGGCCCTGAGCACGACGACTTCGCCACCCAGGCGCTCGGCCAACTGCTGCGCAGCCTGCAGGCGCTGACGCGCGCCCTCGTCACGCAGCCTGCCGTTGTCGACATGCACCAGGCTCCACGGCAGATGCCGACGCTGGGCGACGCGGCTGGCATGGCGCACCAGGCGCTCGGCCTGCTCATCGCCATCGACCCCGACCAGCAGGCGCCCTCGCAAGGTCGGCGCCTGCTCGCCGCGCTGGCGGTAGCCATGGGCAAGGTCGGCATCGACCTGGGCCGCGGCGGTCTGCATGGCCAGCTCGCGCAAGGCAGTGAGGTTGGTCTGGGAGAAGAACGCATCGATCGCCGCCCGTGCCTGCTCAGGCACGTAGACCTTGCCTTCGCGCAAGCGCTCGAGCAGTTCACGGGGCGGCAGGTCGATCAGCACCAGCTCGAAGGCTTCCTGCAGCACCCAGTCGGGCAGGGTTTCGCGCACCTGCACGCCCGTGATGTCGCGAACCTTGTCGTTGAGGCTTTCCAGGTGCTGGACATTGACCGTGGTATACACATCGATACCGGCAGCGAGCAGTTCCTGAACATCCTGCCAACGCTTGGCGTGGCGGCTACCTGGGGCGTTGGTATGCGCCAGCTCGTCGACCAACGCCAGGGGCGGTGCAGCCTTGAGCAGGCCGTCGAGATCCATTTCTTCGAGGGTGACGCCACGGTACTCGCTGCGCAGCAGAGGCTGCTGCGCCAAGCCACCGAGCAGCGCCTCGGTTTCAGCACGACCATGGGTCTCCACCACCGCCGCCAGCACCTTCACCCCCTGGCGCTGCTGGGCATGGGCGGCCTGGAGCATGGCGAAGGTCTTGCCCACGCCGGGAGCGGCGCCCAGAAATACTTTAAGCCTGCCGCGACCGTTGCGGGGCAGGCTCGCCAACAGCGCATCGGCGCGGGCGGAATCACTCATGCTTGATCCTTTGGTAAGGGGCCGGGGCCTGCTTCGCAGGCCATCGCGGGACAAGCCCGCTCCCACAGGTACTGCGCCGTTCTCGTGAACACCGGTGAACCTGTAGGAGCGGGCTTGCCCCGCGATGGCCGCGACATGGTCTGGATATCAGCGATCAGTAACAGGCGCCAACCGCTCCAGCGCCTGGTTCAAGGCCAGCACATTGACCACGGGCGGGCCGACCAATGGCCGCAGAGTGGCCTCATCCACCAGCGCTTGCAAGCGCTCGATAGGGATCTGCCGGGCCGCCGCCACACGCGGCAGCTGGTAGGCAATCGCCTCCGGCGGCAACTGCGGGTCGAGCCCGCTGCCGGAGGTGGTCAGCAGGGCCTGCGGCACCGGCCCCAGCTCAGGCTGGTAGAGCGCGCTCGCATCGGTCTTGACCCGCTCGGCCAGCGCCGGGTTGCTTGGCGCCAGGTTACTCGCGCTGCTGGAGACGGTAGCGAAGGCGCCGGCCGAAGGACGCGACTGGAACCAGCCGTCGCCCTTGAACTCCTGGGCGATCAACGCCGAGCCGCGCACCTGCCCCTGCTCATCGCGCACCAGGCTGCCATTGGCCTGATCGGGGAAGGCGACCTGGGCGATACCGGTCACCGCCAGCGGGTACAACGCGCCGGTGACCAGGGTCATCAGCAGGACCAGGCTCACGGCCGGGCGTACGTAGGTGCTCATGTTCGTCTCTCCTTCAGACCAGGTGCAGGGCAGTGAGCAGCATGTCGATCAGCTTGATCCCGGCGAACGGCACCAGGATGCCACCCACGCCGTAGATCAACAGGTTGCGCCGCAGCAGGTGCGCGGCACTTGCCGCCTGCACGCGCACGCCGCGCAAGGCCAGGGGGATCAGCACGATGATGATCAACGCGTTGAAGACGATCGCCGAAAGGATTGCGCTTTGCGGGCTGCTCAGGCGCATCAGGTTGAGCACACCCAGTTGCGGGTAGATCGAGGCGAACAGCGCCGGCAGGATGGCGAAGTACTTGGCCACGTCGTTGGCGATGGAGAACGTGGTCAGTGCACCACGGGTCACCAGCAGTTCCTTGCCGACCTGGACCACATCCAGCAGCTTGGTCGGATCGCTGTCCAGGTCGACCATGTTGGCCGCCTCGCGCGCCGCCTGAGTACCGTCGTTCATGGCCATGCCGACATCCGCCTGGGCCAGGGCCGGAGCATCGTTGGCACCATCGCCGCACATGGCGACCAGGCGGCCGTCATTCTGCTCCTGGCGAATGCGCGCCAGCTTCTTCTCGGGGGTGGCCTCGGCAAGCACGTCATCGACACCGGCCTCGGCGGCGATGGCTGCGGCGGTCAGTGGGTTGTCACCGGTCACCATCACGGTGCGGATACCCAGCTTGCGCAACTCGGCGAAACGCTCACGGATGCCGGGCTTGACCACGTCCTTGAGGTGGATCACCCCCAGCAGGTGGCGGTCGACGCATACCAGCAAGGGTGTGCCGCCACTCTGGGCGATGCGCTCGACTTCACGGGCCAACGAAGCCGGCATTTCCAGGCGTTGCAGGCCGACGAACGCCAGCACCGCGTCCACCGCGCCCTTACGGTAGTGGCGCTGCCCGAAGTCGATACCCGAAAGACGCGTCTCGGCGCTGAACGCAATGGCGCTGTACTGCGCGGCAGCGGGTTCGTCGAAATCGTGCAACTGGCGCAGGTAATCGACGATGGACTTGCCCTCGGCCGTATCGTCGGCCAGCGAGGCAAGCAAGGCTCCCTCCCCCAGCTCCTTGGCGGTAACACCGGGCGCTGCGTGCAGGGCGCTGCAGCGGCGGTTACCGAAGGTGATGGTGCCGGTCTTGTCGAGCATCAACGTGTGCACGTCGCCCGCAGCCTCCACCGCACGCCCGGAGCGGGCGATGACGTTAAGGCGCACCAGGCGATCCATACCCGCGATACCGATGGCCGACAGCAGGCCACCAATGGTCGTCGGAATCAGCGTCACCAGCAGCGCGGCGAGGAAGATCAGTGGCAGGCTGCCACCCACGAAATGGGCGAACGGCTGCAAGGTCACCACTACGATCAGGAAAATCAGGGTCAGGCCGATCAGCAGGATATCCAGGGCAATCTCGTTGGGGGTCTTCTGGCGCTTGGCGCCTTCGACCAGGGCGATCATGCGGTCCAGGGTCGACTCACCAGGGTTGCTGGTGATGCGGATCAGCAGCCAGTCGGAAACCAGCCGGGTATTGCCGGTCACCGCCGAACGGTCGCCACCGGACTCGCGGATCACCGGCGCAGACTCGCCGGTGATCGCCGCCTCGTTGACGGCGGCGATGCCTTCGAGCACCTCGCCATCACCCGGGATCAGCTCACCGGCCACCACCCGCACCACATCGTCCTTGCGCAATGCGGTGGCAGCGACGGTTTCGAAGCTGCCATTGGCCAGACGGCGCTGGGCCATCAGGCCCTGGCTGCCGGCCTTGAGGCTGTCGGCACGGGCCTTGCCGCGGCCTTCCGCCAAGGCTTCGGCAAAGTTGGCGAAGAGCACGGTGAACCACAGCCACAGGGCGATCTGTACTGCAACGCCAGTGCTCACACCGCTACCAGGCACCAGGCACAGGACCGTGGTCAGCACCGCCGTCAGGGCGACCACCAGCATGACAGGCGAGCGCTTGAGCTGGCGCGGATCGAGCTTGACGAAGGCCTGTACCAGGGCCGGGCGCCAGAGCGCGGCGAAGCGGGTCTGGTCGACGGCGCGGGTAGCTTTCACTTCAGAAATGGGCATGTTCATGTTCGGATCCTCAGAAACCCAGGCTCAGCTGTTCGGCGATCGGCCCCAGGGCCAGGGTCGGCAGGAAGGTCAGCCCACCGACCAGCAGGATGGTCACCAACAACAGGCCGGCGAACAGCGGGCCATGGGTGGGGAAGCTGTTCTGGCCCTGCGGCGCGCTTTTCTTGGCGGCCAGGCTGCCCGCCAGTGCCAGCACCGGCAAGATGTAGCCGAAGCGCCCGATCAGCATGGCCAGGCCGATCATCAGGTTGTGGAACACGGTGTTGGCACCGAAGCCGCCGAAGGCCGAACCGTTGTTGGCGGTGCCGGAGGTGTAGGCATACAGCAACTGGCTGAAGCCATGCGCCCCCGGGTTGCTCACCGCGCCTGCAGGCCCCGGCAGGCTGGCGGCGATGGCGCCGAGCACCAGCACGCCAACCGGCATCACCAGCAGTGTCGCGACCAACAATTGCACTTCACGGGCCTGCAACTTCTTGCCCAGGTATTCGGGTGTGCGACCGATCATCAACCCGGCCAGGAACACCGCGATCAGCACGAACAGCAGCATGCCGTAGAGGCCCGAGCCGACGCCGCCGAAGATCACCTCGCCAACCATCATGTTGACCATCGCCACCATGCTGGTCAGCGGATTGAGGCTGTCGTGCATGGCGTTGACCGAACCGTTGGAGGCGGAGGTCGTCGTCACGGTCCACAGCACGCTAGCGGTGGTGCCAAAGCGGCTTTCCTTGCCTTCCATCGGCGCGCCCTGCTGCACCTGAGCGCTGTCCAGGGCCGGGTTGGGCTGGTACTCGGCCCACAGGCCGACCGCACCGCCGATCAGGAACAGGCCCAACATGCAGGCCAGGATCGCGCGGCTCTGACGCAGGTCCTTGACGTAGTGGCCGAAAGTGAACACCAGTGCCACCGGAATCAGAATGATCGAAGCCACCTCGAACAGATTGCTCCAGGCCGTGGGGTTCTCGAACGGATGCGCCGAGTTGACGCCGAAGAAGCCGCCGCCGTTGGTGCCCAGTTGCTTGATCGCGATCTGGCTGGCGGCAGGGCCCAGCGGGATGCTCTGGTCGGCACCTTGCAGGGTGACGGCGTGGGCGTAGTCGGCGAAGGTCTGTGGCACACCCTGCCACACCAGCAGCAACGCCAGCACGATGCACAGTGGCAGCAGGCCGTAGAGGGTGGCACGGGTCATGTCGACCCAGAAGTTGCCAAGGTTGTGGGTCGAGCGCCGGCCGATACCACGGCACAGGGCGACCAGCACGGCAAGGCCGGTGGCAGCGCTGACGAAGTTCTGCACGGTCAGGCCGATCATCTGGCTCAGGTAGCTGAGCGAAGCCTCACCGCTGTAGGCCTGCCAGTTGGTGTTGGTCATGAAGCTGACGGCGGTGTTGAATGCCAGCGACCACTCCTGGCCCGGCAGATGCTGCGGGTTGAGCGGCAACGAACCCTGCAGCAGGAGCACGGCGAACAGCACCAGGAAGCCCATCAGGTTGAAGGCCAACAGCGCCAGGGTGTATTGCTTCCAGTTCTGCTCCTGTTCGGCGCGTACCCCGGACAACCGGTAACAACCCTGCTCTACCGGGCCGAGGATCGGCGACAGCCAGGTACGCTGGCCCTCCATGACCTTGTAGTAGAACCGCCCAAGCCAGGGTGCTGGCAGCAGCACCAGGGCCAGGAACGCCAGCAGCAATGCGAAGTCGTAGCTGTGCATGGCCGCTCCCTAGCTGCGATCGGCGCGCAGCAGCGCCACCAGCAGGTAAATGGACAACACCACTGCCAGCAGCAGTGACACTCCGTCGAGCATGTTCATCTGTGAATCTCCCCGTCTTGCGGCGTCGGCCGCTTTGGAGGAATTGTCGGAGGGAGGGGCGTAAAGAGACGAGATCGGGGGGCGGGTCAGGGCATAAAGAATGCGTAAAGATCAGGTTTCGGACTGCCTGTCGCGGCCTTTTCGCGGCGCCCCGGACTTGCCCGCGAAGAGACCGCAACAGCTTACGGTTTGACCTGCCCCGAATGCCGGCTCCAGTCCAGCAACAGGCTGTAACCGACGGCCAGCAAGGTCGGTCCGATGAACAAGCCGATGAAGCCAAACGCGATCAACCCGCCAAACACGCCGAGCAGCACGATCACCAGCGGCAGGTTCCCACCGCGGCTGATCAGGTACGGTTTGAGCACGTTGTCCACGCCACTGATGATGAAGGTGCCCCATATCCCGAGGAACACCGCCATCCCGTACTCGCCCTTCCACACCAGCCAGCCTGTGGCCGGAATCCAGGCCAGTGGCGGGCCCATCGGGATCAGGCTGAGCATGAAGGTCACAAGGCCCAGCACGATCGCCCCGGGCACGCCGGCGATGAGAAAGCCGATCAGAGCCAGCAGCCCTTGCGCCGCGGCGGTACCGATTACGCCGTTGACCACCCGCTGCACGGTGCCGGCCACCAGGTCGATGTAGTACTCGGCACGCTCGCCGACCAGGCGCTGCAGCAAGCGCTGCACGAACGCGGCCAGGCGTGGACCGTCGCGGTAGAAGAAGAACACGAAGACGATACTGAGCGTGAGTTCCAGCACGCCGCTGCCGATCTGCGCGCTACGCGCCAGGAACCAATTGCCAACCTGGCCGAAGTACGGTTTGGCCGACGCGATCAAGGCCGCGCCCTGCTGGTCGAGGGACTCCCACCAGTTGACCAGGCGCTCGCCGATGAAGGGAATGCCACGCACCCAGTCCGGCGCATCCGGCAAACCCTCCACCTGTACGTCACGCACGAAGTTGGTGGCGTCGCGCACATGGTCGGCCAGGTTGAAGCCCAGCCACACCAGCGGCAGCGCGACCACCAGGATCCACACCGTCGTGAGGATGCTGGCCGCGAGGGTTTCGCGCCCGCCCAGCCAACGCGTCAGCAAGCGCATCAGCGGCCAGCTGGCAAAGGCCAGGATCGCCCCCCAGAGTAACGCCGAGATGAACGGCGCCATGACCCACAGGGCGGCGCCCAACAGCGCCAGCAACAGAATCTGGATCAGCAGACGGTCATTGTTGGCCATGATGGCCCTCGTTCAACGAATCAGTTCCAGATGCAGACCATCGGTAGGCGCCGTACCCACTTCGAGACGGGCACTGCGTACACCGGCCTTGACCAGTTGCTCGCGCCAGGCTTCCGCCGCCTGGCCGCTGAGGCTGGCGCGCAGGGTGCTGTCCAGGTTCAGGCTGCGGGCCAACAGCGAAACCCAGGCAGGCTGTGGCGCGCTCAGGTCAGGGTAGTCGAGCTTGCCGGTATCGCGCATCTCGCGCAGCACCGTGGCGGCCGTCGGCAGTACTTCGCCCAGCGGGCTGTCAGCGACGAACTCTTCGACATGCAGGTAGGCGCGGCGGTTGCCGCGGGTGACGCTGTACAGGGCGACCAGCGTGTCGGCCTCTTCGGCCGAGCGGCGCAAAAGAATGAAGGCCTGCTGCTCGTCGCCGCCATTGAGGAGGGAATTGTTGAACACAACGTTGGCCCAGATGCTGGCCTCGCCGCAGTCACGGCCCTGGCACCAGAACAGGGGATAACCACCGTCGCGCTGCAGCTCTTCACGGGCGCTGGTAAAGGCCTCGCGGGCAGTGCGCTCCACCGGCAGTTCATAGGTGACCGAACTGACCTGGCCACGGCTTTCGACCTTGCCCTCGACTCGCAGGCGGCCGCTGATCTTGCGCATCGGTCCCATCGGGTAGACCCGTTCCTGCTCAACGGCAGGGCGCTGGTCGACCACCTTGGCGTCAGCCGGCACCGGCAGGCTGCCGGCCCACAACAGCGGGCTGGCGAGTGTGAAGCAGGCGGCGATGGCGCTGCGGAGGAAAAACGGCGCGCTCATCGGCCATCCTTGCGGCGCCGGGCGCCGTGGCGAAGATCGTGAATGTCTGGCATGTATGGTTGTCTCCCTGTTCAACCCGCCAAGCCTCGACACTTGTCCGGTGCAAGTCAAGCAAAGCCAAAGAAGCGATTGAAACAGTCTGCGACAAGGGCCGCGCCCTGCTCGTCATTCAAGTGCAGGTGGTGGCCACCGGGCAAGGTCACCTGCTCGAAGGGTAGCTGCTCCAGCAGGCTTGTGTGGCGCGCCAACATGCCATCCCCCGCGACGACCAGGCAGGCCGGGCAGCTCGCCCGCCGTACGAACGCCATGGCCTGGGCTTCGTTCAGGCGCACCGGAGACGGCAAGGTCAGACGGCTGTCGCTGCGCCAGCTGTAACCACCCGGCACTGGCATGAGCCCACGCTGGGCCAGCAGTTCGGCAGCTTCGCGACTGACCGCAACCATGCCTTTCATTCGCGCCTGCACCCCCGCCTCCAGGGTCGGGTACACCGACTTGCGCTTGCCCTCCAGGCGCAACTGCGCCTGCAGCGCCATGCCCAGGCGCTCGGCGGCATCCTGCTCGGCGACCGTGGGCGGGATGACGCCATCGATCAACGCCAGATGGCTGATCCGTTCGGGCAGTGCGCCAGCCAACTGCACCGAGATGATCGCCCCCAGCGAATGCCCGAGCAGGCCAAAGCGCTCCCAGCCCAGTTGCTCGGCAACCCGCAGCACATCATGGGCATAATCGGCCAGGTTGTAGCTCGCCCCGGCCGGACGATGCTGTGAGTAGCCATGCCCGGCCAGGTCGAGCGCGACAATGCGCAGGCCTTTCAGGCGCGGGGCCAGGTGGGCGAAGCTGTTGGCATTGTCGAGCCAGCCGTGCAGAGCGATCACCGGCAGGCCGTCGGCAGGACCGAACAGGTGTGCGGCCAGTTCGATATGGCCCAGACTCAGACGAATCTCCTCGACCTGCGCGCTCATGCCTGGCTCCAGCGATCAAACAGGCCCTTGATCAGACTGGCAGTATCGGTGGGCCGCTCCAGCGGAAACATATGCCCGCCCGGGACGCTGTGATATTCCCCCCGTGGCATCGCCCGCACCGCCAGGGCATGGTGCTTGCGGATCACCCGGCTGCGATCGCCACGCACCATGGCCAGCGGTACTTGCAACTGGCGCGCAGGGGCCGGACTGACATGGGGAATGCTGCGGTAGATGCGCATTTCGGTGCTGGGGTCGAAGCGCAAACGCACCCCCTCATCCACTGTTTGCAAACCGTGCTCGAGATAGGCTTCGAGGCAATCGGGATCGAACTGGCGGAACAGCGCCTTGCTGGCGAAGTAACTGCGCGCGCTGTCGCGATCAGGAAACGCCTCGCGCCGTCCTTCGGTTCGCCCGGCCGGCGTGATGCGGTCGATGAAACCGAAGCGTTTGGCAGTGCGGATCAGCCATTGGTCGGCGCGGGTGAGCACGGGCGAGTCGAGCATCACCACACCGCGGTAGAGCTCGGGTCGGCGCAGGGCGGCATGCAGGTGCAGCACACCACCGAGGGAATGACCGACACCCCAGACCGGGGCCGGCTGCTGCGCCAGATGATGCAGCAGCTCGTCGACCAGGTTCTGCCAGTTGTCATCCACCGGAAAACGCGGGTCGTGGGCGTGCTGCTCCAGGTGGCAGACCTGGTAGTCCGGGGCCAGGGCCGCGAACAGCTTGCCGTAGGTGGCCGAAGGAAAACCGTTGGCATGGGCGAAGAAGATCTGCTGCGACATGACCGCCTGGTCCGACTGGAGAGTGATAGCCCATTGTCAGCAACCTGCCGGTTGGCGGCAACGTTCGGAAAGGTCATCGGCGAGGGCAATCAGGTCAAGGCGACGCAACACCCCGCTGAGCCAGAGCAATACCTGGTATTTCTGTCAGTTTCACTCGTTTCCTGCCTCGTTCACACTGCGCCATGAACCCCTGGAAACCTGAGGAGTCGACGATGTCAACCGCTGAGGACGAGCAGCAACTGCATGCACAAGGCCTGGTCTCGAAGCCTTTGACTTTCAAGGTCACACGCAGGGCTGAGACAGATTACCCCGCACCTTCCGTACTGCAGGCAACGGACGACAGGCTCGACCCCATCGACGCGCTCAACGGCGCTACCGTAAGAGCACAGTATCCGGCCATGCTGCCCAGCGACACTCTGGCGGCAGACTGGTCCGGGAGCACTGCTGCGGACAGTTGGCAGAGCGACCAACAACCCGGAAGCCTCTTTGGTTATGTCGATTTCCAGGCGCCTGTCAGCGTGGTGGCTGCCAGCCAGGGCAAGACGGTCACCCTCCGCTACGCAGTAGCACGCAGTGGCCAGGCTGCAAGATTATCCTTGCCAATGCTGCTGGCGGTGGGAACCCTGGCGCAAAGCGATTTGCCTGCCCCTGTGATTCCCCAGGCCAACGCGACCACCAGGGTACTCGACCTCAACAACTTCACCGGCAATGCACAGGTCAAGGTTGAACCATGGCCATTGATAGCGGCGGGTCAACGGGTGTGGATCCGTGTGGACGGGACCCTCGAAAATGGCTCGGCCCATACGGTCTACCTGGCCCGAGGCGCAGAGGTCGTCCCTGAACAGGTAACAGCAGGGCTGGACCTGGTCTTGCCGCGCACCGAGCTGGAGAAGCTCAGCAGCGGCTCCAGCCTCACGGCGAAAGTTTCGGTAGCATTCGACGCCACCAGTAACGAGGGGCAGGCCCGAGTATTCCCAAACGCGCTCTACACGCTCGAGAAGATCATTGTGGTCAGGCCCACTATCGTTTCCGTAAAAGACGACAAGGGAACAGAGGTGCCAAACGGCAGTTCGACAACCTCGCCAAGCCTGGTGTTGAGCGGTCAGGCATCAGCCAACCAGCAGGTCGAGGTACTTGATGGCGCCAGCGTGATAAGTACCGAGCCTGTCGCAGCGAACGGCAGCTGGACAAGCACTCGGACAAACTTGAGCGTGAAAACCTACGATTTCAAAGTCCGAGGGCGCTACGCAGACAATCCTGAATCCGATGTATGGACTGTACACAGGGTCCAGGAGCTGGTCCTTGCAAAACCGGTGATTCCCCTGGCACCAGGCGATGTACTACCACCTGGAGATGTCCCGTCCACCGGCCTGCCCGTCCTGGTCGAGGTCTACGGCGGTATGGCCATCGGTGATGTGGTGTCGGTGACTTTTGCGGGAATCGCTGGCTCCCCACAGACTGTCGGCAGCGTAAGTCGGCTCACGTTTTCTGTTCCCAAGACTCAGGTAGACGCCAATGCTGGCAGAACGGTAACCGTGCAGTACCTGGTCACCCGAGGCTCGAGAGGGGCTGCGGTCCCCTCGCCTGTCGTGAACCTGCGGATCAACGCACTGACGCCGCCCCTGACCATCGATACCTCACCGGCAACACTCAATGGCGTGATCCACCGCAACAGCAACCCGGTGACCCACCCCCCCGCCAACGCTTTCGTGCAGCGCACCGCCAGCGGCGGCCAACCGCCCTACACCTACTCGACGAGCAACGGCAACGTGATCGAGGTCAACCCTTCCACTGGGCGAGCGGTGTCTTATGGCAGCGGGACGGCCAATGTGATCGTGACCGATACCGCTGGTGCCAGTGCCAGCTATCCGGTGACCGTATCCAATGTCAGGCGGGTTGAAGGCCTGGGCTCGTTCAATGTGTGGTATTGGTGCCGAGATCGGGCCGCAGAGAGAGGCGGAGCATTACCTACGCTTGGAGAATGGGATGCAATGCGCGCGAGCTACAACAACAACCCAGGCATCGGTGATCGGGCGTGGAGTGCGGACTCGGCGGGAACAGGTAGACGCTATGCGATAGACGTTGCCAACGGCAACAGGGTTTCCTTGCGTGCAACGAATATCGGTGGAGATACGGCTGTGGGCTGGGGAATATTCAATCGCTGAGGCGCAGCTGATCCATGCCTGCATACTCGGATGGCCGATTGCATCATTGCTATCGGCCTCCCACCACGCAAGCGCAAGACCTGCAGATAAACTCAGGGGTTGAAGCTCGCGCTCAGTAATGTCATCACACCGAAAGGTGACAACGCCCCTTCAAGTTCTGCCAGGTCCGCAGTGCTCATCCGTGCCGGCTGCTGCAGATGCCCATGCTCCAGCATTCCCACCAACGCCCCCACCAGCGGCTGATGGCTGACCAGCAGCACATGCTCCAGCCCCAGACGCTCGATTTCGCCGATCACCTGCCGAACATTGCTCTCGGGGGTCAACCACGGCACGGTGCGCACCGGTTCGGCAAAGCCAAGGGTGTCGTGCACCAGGGCGGCGGTCTGCTGGGCGCGCACATAGGGGCTGGCGATGATCGCCTGCAGCGGCTGGCCCAGCAGATGTGCAGCACTGTGCAGCACTTGCTCGCGACCATGGGCCGTGAGACGACGCTCGGCATCGGTATTGGCCCGCGGCTCCGCTTCGCCGTGGCGCAGAATCCACAGCTTCACAGTTTCGGCTCCTCGTCACGCACCGGGTGCGGCGCCGCAGCCACTGTGTGGGGCGCTTCGCCCTCAGGCGCGCGGGGCGTCGGCCAGTCGGCAAACGGCCAGGGTTTCTGGTCGGTGTGAAAGGTGCCGAAGCGACCGATCTGCGCCAGATACTGGCTGAGGCTGTCGCCGAAGTTCATCAGGCTGGCACTCGGCGCGCCATACACCAGGCGGTAGATCAGTTGCACCAGCACCAGCCCGCCAAGCAGTAGCTCGGCCAGTTGCCAGACCACCAGGAACACCAGCATCCACAGCACCCGCAGGATGATCGACTCGCGCTGGGCGCGCTCGGGCGTATCGTTCATGTGTCGCTCCTTGCTCTGATTTGGAGCCGGTGACGGCTCAGTTGAAACCGCTGGTGGAAATGAAATCGACGTCGGTCTTGGGCTCGGCACGCATCAGGTGCTCGATCACCTGGGCCAGGGTTCGGCCTTCGAACAGGATCGCGTGCAGCCCGGCCACCAACGGCATGTAGACCTGCACTTCCTGGGCCTTGGCCTTGAGTACTTTCAAGGTGTTCACCCCTTCGGCCACTTCGCCCAGGCGGCTGACCGCCTCTTCCAGGCTCAACCCCTGCCCCAGGGCGTGCCCGACCTGGTAGTTGCGGCTCTTGGGCGAGGAGCAGGTGACGATCAGGTCGCCCACCCCTGCCAGACCCAGGAAGGTCATGGGGTTGGCGCCCTGGCTCACGGCGAAACGGGTCATCTCGGCCAGCGCCCGGGTGATCAGCATGCTCTTGGTGTTCTCGCCCATCTCCAGCGCCACGGCCATGCCGGCGATGATCGCATAGACGTTCTTCAGCGCGCCCCCAAGCTCCACACCGAATCGGTCGGCGCTGGCATAGACGCGGAAGGTACGCCCGTGCAAGACATCCTGCACGCGCTGGCACAGCGCCTCGTCCTCACTGGCAACCACAGTAGCGGTCAACGCATGCTCGGCGATCTCACGGGCCAGGTTCGGCCCGGACAGTACGCCGATACGCGCCTGGGGGGCGATCTCTTCGAGAATCTGGCTCATCAGCTTGAATGTCTGCGCCTCGATACCCTTGGTCAGGCTGACCAGGCACTTGCCGCGCAGCAACTCGGCATGCGGCGCCAGTACGCTGCGCAAGGCGCTCGACGGTAGCGCAACGAAGACCAGGTCGCTCGATTGCAGGGTCGCCAGCAGGTCATTGACCGGCTCGACAGCGTCATGCAGGCGAATGCCTTTGAGATAGCGAGGATTCTCGCGGTTGGTGCGCATGGCCTCGGCCTGCTCGGGATCGCGCATCCATTGACGTACTGGATTGCCGTTTTCCGCCAGCAGGTTCGCCACGGCGGTGCCGAAGCTCCCGCCTCCCAGAACTGCAACAGGTTGCTGTTCAGTCATATTCAATCCGTTAAAGCCATTAAGTTGAGTGGCGACGGGGGCATTATACGGCTCGTCTGCGACAGAACCAGTGTCAGCACCGGCCTCTTCACGGGTAAACCCGCCGGCATGACGCACGAACGTATGCCCCGCAAGAGGGGATTCATCCGAGAAGAGGGCGGCAAATCCAGCGCAGATCACTGGAAAAACCCCCACGGTCGGTTACCATGCCTGGTTTATCCCGCAAACAAGGCCGTCACGTGTTCCCAGGCACGCCTCCTGCCCCTCGCCTGCTCTTGCTGACCGTCCTGCTCGGTGGTTCGGCCATGGCCGATGACCTGTTCATCGACAACCAGAACCTGCCGCAGGTTCTGACCGCCACACGCCTGAAACAATCCCCGGCGGCAGTGCCCGGCAGCATGACCGTGCTCGACAGCGAACTGATCCGCGCCAGCGGTGCACGAGACATCCCCGAGCTTTTGCGCCTGGTGCCCGGCATGATGATCGGCTACGGCGCCGGTAACCAGCCGACCGTCAACTACCACGGCAGTAACGTCAACGACGCCCGGCGCATGCAGGTGCTGATCGACGGCCGTTCGGTGTATCGAGCAGGCCTCGCCACCGTGGACTGGAGCGATATCCCGCTGGCGATCGAGGATATCGAACGCATCGAAGTGTTCCGCGGCCCCAATACCGTCAGCTATGGTGCCAACGCCCTGATGGCCGTGGTCAACATCCTCACCCGCAGCCCCGCCGACAGCCACGGCACGCGACTGAAGATCACCCAGGGCCAGGATGGCATCAATGATTTCTACGCCAGCCAGGGCCTCGGCTGGGAAGGCGGCGATCTGCGCCTGTCGATGTCCGGCATGCAGGACGATGGCTTCGACAAGAACCAATACGGCCAGGACTACCGCGACAGCCGTCGGCTGACGCGCTTCAACCTCAGCGCCAGCCACACCCTGGCGCCCGACCAGACCCTCGAATGGCAACTGGCGGCCAAGGAAGGCAGCAACCAACGCCCCTACACCTATACCCCGGTGTTCCCCTTCGTCACCGGGCGCGGCGACAACGCCGACCTCAACGCCAAGGACTACGCAGGCTCAGTGCGCTGGAACATCGATTTCAGCCCCGAACACAGCCTGTACGTACAGGGCTCGGCGCAACAGTTCGACCGCCAGCAAGTATGGCGTGCCTGCGATGCGACGCTGGCCTTCAGCCCCGAGCTGACCCGGCTGTGGCAGCTCAACCCGGACTACGCCGAACAGGTCGCGCGCAACGCCAACAATCCGCCCAACAACAGCGACCCAGTGCTGCAGGGCTTGCGCAACCAGATCAAGAGTCAATGGGACAGCGGCGGTAACCGTGAGGTCTGCGGTGATGTCGACCAGAGCACCCGCGAAACCCGCTACGACCTGGAAATCCAGGATACCCTCAGCCTCACCGATACCCTGCGCCTGCTCAGCGGCTTCAACTACCGCTATGACCGCGCCGACTCGCAGACCTACTTCAACGGCAGCCTCGACGACCGCACCTGGCGCCTGTTCGGGCAGCTCGAATGGCGCGCCGACGAACACTGGATCCTCCAGGGTGGGGCCATGTTCGAGGACAGCGAGCTGTCCGGCAGCTCGCTGACCCCGCGTGTGGCGGTCAACTACCTGATCACCCCGCGCCACGGCCTGCGCGCGGTGTACTCCGAGGCCGTACGTTCGCCTGACATGTTCGAGAACAACGTCAACTGGAGCTACACGGTCAAGAACCTCACGCCCAACGTGCTGGGTTTGCACAATGGTGAATACTTCGTCAAGACCCGTGGCCCGGGCAACCTCGACCAGGAGCGCATGCGTTCACGCGAGTTGGGCTACAACGGCTACTTCGCCGACCTCGACCTGAGCCTGGACGTCAAACTGTTCTACGACGAAATCACCGGGATGATCAGCGAGCCACTGAAAAACAACCAGTACATCGCCAGCAACGCCAACAAGGCCCGCTTCAGCGGCACCGAGACGCAACTGGACTGGCGCCTGGGCATGCGCGACCGCCTGCGCCTGACCTATGCCTACGTCGACGCCTGGGCCAGCAACCCCGACGACCGCCGCCTCAGCGCTCGCAACAGTGGCTCGGCCGGGTGGATGCGCGACTGGGGCCAGGGATGGTCGAGTGCCCTCTTCTATTATGGCGACGACGCCCTCAACCAGTATCGCTACGAGCGTGTCGACCTGCGCGTGGCCAAGCGCCTGCGGGTGTATGGCAGCTCGCTGGAGCTGGCGGCGCTGTGGCAGCAACGCCTGGATGACCAGCCCACCACCGTCGAGCAGAACCGCTACGACAGCCGCCACCGCCTGAGTTTCAGCGCGGAGCTGGAGTTCTGATGTTGCGCCTGTTGCGCCTGCTGCTGCTGCTGTGCCTGTGGCCGATGGGCGCGCTTTCGGCCAGCGAAATTCTGCTGGTGGGTGCCGAAGACCAGCCCGGTGTGCGCAGTTTCGTTGCCGCACTGGAGGCCCGTCGCCCTCACGACCATGTGCGCTTCCAGACCGTGGCGCAACTGCCCCGCCCTGCGTTGGTCAAACCCGACACCCGACTGATCCTGCTGGACAACGCCGCACTCGACTGGCGCATGGGCGAAACCGCAGGTCCCGCGGCGCTGGCCATGCGGGTCAGTCGCGTTCAGGCCGAGCAGCGCCTGGGAAAGTCGCGCCCCTCCTACCTGAGCCTGCTGTGGAGCGACCCGCCGCTACCACGGCAACTGCGCCTGACCCGCTACCTGCTGCCGCAAGCGCGACGCATTGGCGTACTGTACGGCCCCGGCAGCCGCTTTCTGATCGACGAATTGCGCCAGGCTGCGCGTGGCCTGGGCCTGGAGATCGTCGCCCAGGACTGGGCCGACCTGCGTGACAGTCGCCCGCTGCAGCACCTGCTGGGCAGCAGCGACGTCCTGTTGGGAATCGATGACCCCGACCTGTACAACTCCAAGACCGCCAAGAACGTCCTGCTCAGCAGCTATGGTCGACAGATGGCGCTGATTGGCCCCAACGCCGGCTTCGTTCGCGCTGGCGCCCTTGCCAGCACCTACAGCGATCAGGACGACTGGCTGGCGGTGCTCGACGACTTGCTCGACCAGCCGCCGACACACTGGCCCCGCAGCCTCTACCCCAAACACTACGGGGTCAGCGGCAACCAGCAGGTAGCCCGCGCCCTGGGCCTGGAACCCATCGATCCGAACGCCGCCGCCCTGGCCCTGGCCGAAGGAGAATCCACCCCATGACCAAGCGCCTGAGTTGGGATATCCACACACGCACCCAGATCATCAGCCTGGGCCCCGCGCTGCTGCTGACCCTGCTGCTGATCAGCTTCTTCACCTTCGTGCGTATCCAGGACTTGCGGCAGGAGCTCAACCACACCGGTCAACTGATCGCCAACCAACTGGCGCCAGCCTCCGAATACGGGGTGATCTCAGGCAACAACGAGGTGCTCGAAAGCTTGATGCGGGCGACCCTGAGCATCCCGCACGTGCGTTTTCTCGAGGTGCAGGACAGCCGCAACCACATCCTGGTCTACGTCGAGCAGCCGGGTGAAAGCATCAACCGCGCCCAGCGCGTCGAAGTGTTCCAGGCGCCCATTCGCCTGCAACAGATCCGCCTGGACAACGACTTCCTGCAGGAAGGCAAGACGCCACCCAGCATTGGCGACGATTACCTGGGGCGAGTGATCGTCGGCATGTCCGACGACGCCTTCAGCGAACGCCAGCAGGAGATCGTGATCAAGGCCGGCATTCTCGCCCTGTTCGCCTTGCTGTTTACCTTCCTCCTCGCCCGGCGCCTGGCCAGAAGCCTGTCCAAGCCGATCAGTGACATGGGCCATGCGGTCGAAGCCATCCAGCAGGGTGAATTCAACGCGCCATTGCCGGTGGTCGACGACAGCGAACTGGGTCACCTGGCACGGCACATCAACAACCTTGCCAGCGCCCTTGACCAGGCCAGCCACGAGCAGAAACAGGCCATCGCCCAGTTGACTCAGGCTCGTGAAGAGGCCGAGCAGGCCAACCGCGCCAAGTCGGACTTCCTGGCGATGATGAGCCACGAGCTGCGGACCCCGATGAACGGCGTACTCGGCATGCTGCAGCTGCTGGAAACCACTACACTGACCGACGAACAGGCCGAATACACGGCGGTGGCCAGCGAGTCCACCGGCCACCTGCTCAAGGTGATCAACGACATCCTCGACTTCTCGCGCATCGAACGCACCAGCCTGGAACTGGAGCACATCGATTTCAACCTTGGCGAGCTGATTGCCAGCAGCGTGCAGTCGTTCCAGCACAGCGCCCAACAGCGCAACCTGGCCCTGCGCCTGCACCTGCCGCCAGGCATGGACCGCCTGCAGGTGATCGGCGATCCGACACGCATTCGGCAGATCCTGTTGAACCTGGTGGGCAACGCGCTGAAGTTCACCGAGCGCGGCGAAGTGGAGATCGAGAGCCGCTGGCAAATGCTCGACCGCCAACTGCTCTGGCTGACCTGCGCAGTGCGCGATACCGGCATCGGAATCGACAGCGATCGCCTGGAAACGATGTTCGTCGCCTTCCAGCAAGCCGACAGTTCTATTTCAAGGCGTTACGGTGGCACCGGGTTGGGCTTGTCCATCGCCCGTACCCTGGCCGAGCGCATGGGCGGCAAGTTGCGCGGCGAAAGCCGCGAGGGCATGGGTTCGACCTTCACCCTGGAAGTTCCTCTGATGCTGTCGAGCAAGCCAGCAGCGCGCCTGCTCGGTCACGAGCATGACGCACTGCCGGGTGGCGAAGGCCAGCGGATCCTGCTGGTGGAAGACAACCCGGTCAATCAGAGCGTCATCGAAGCCATGCTGCGCAGTCTGGGCTTCGAGGTCAGCGTGGCACTGGACGGCGCGCAGGCGGTGGAAATGGCGGGCCAGCAAAGTTTTGCGGCAATCCTCATGGATTGTCGCCTGCCGCAGATGGACGGCTACGAAGCCACACGCCGCATCCGCCAGCACGGCGCACAACTGCCGATCATCGCCTTGACCGCCAATGCCCTGCAGGGCGATCGTGAACGCTGCCTGGCGGCAGGAATGAACGATTACCTGAGCAAACCGTTCAAACGCACCGATCTGCAACGTATTCTGCAGCGCTGGTTGCCCGGGCGGACAGCCGCGACTGGCGATTAATGATAAAGTGCGGCAGTCTTAAAGACTGGACAGGGCCGTCGTTGGCCTTGAGAATAAAACTTTCAGTGCACACCTGTACTTCTTTTGCCAGGTGCGCTGTGACTTTCACCACAACGCAATAGTCTACCTGTAGGCTGCTGCCCTGGAATCTGTAGGATTTCGGGTCGGCCGGGAAGATTCATCCCCTGCCACAGGGGGTTATTGAGGAGCTCGCATGACCAAACAACACGCCTTTACTCGGGAAGACCTGCTGCGCTGCAGTCGCGGTGAGCTGTTCGGCCCCGGTAATGCGCAACTGCCCGCCCCGAACATGCTGATGGTAGACCGCATCACCCACATCAGTGAGGAAGGCGGCAAGTTCGGCAAAGGTGAATTGGTCGCCGAGCTGGATATCACTCCAGACCTGTGGTTCTTCGCCTGCCACTTCGAAGGCGATCCGGTGATGCCGGGCTGCCTGGGCCTTGACGCCATGTGGCAGCTGGTTGGCTTTTTCCTCGGCTGGCAGGGCCTGCCGGGCCGCGGTCGCGCACTGGGTTCGGGCGAAGTGAAGTTCTTCGGCCAGGTGCTGCCTACCGCCAAGAAAGTCACCTATAACATCCACATCAAGCGCGTCCTGAAGGGCAAGCTGAACATGGCCATCGCCGATGGCTCGGTCAGCGTCGACGGTCGCGAGATCTACACCGCCGAAGGCCTGCGGGTCGGCGTGTTCACCTCCACTGACAATTTCTAAGGGTTATTCGCATGCGCCGCGTCGTTATCACTGGTCTGGGCATCGTTTCGTGCCTGGGCAATGACAAAGCTACCGTCACCGAAAACCTGCGCAACAGCCGTCCGGGTATCCGTTACAACCCGGAATACAAGGAAATGGGGCTGCGTAGCCAGGTTTCCGGCTCCATCGACCTGAACCTGGAGGAGCTGATCGACCGCAAGGTCTATCGCTTCGTCGGTCACGCCGCCGCCTACGCCTACCTGGCGATGCAAGACGCGATAAAGGACGCAGGCCTGACCGAAGAGCAGGTGTCCAACCCGCGCACCGGCCTGGTTGCAGGTTCCGGCGGCGCTTCGACCCTGAACCAGATGGAAGCACTGGACACCCTGCGCGAGAAAGGCGTCAAGCGTGTCGGCCCATACCGTGTCACCCGCACCATGGGCAGCACCGTATCGGCGTGCCTGGCCACCCCGTTCAAGATCAAGGGCATCAACTACTCGATCTCGTCGGCCTGCGCCACCTCCGCACACTGCATCGGCACCGCGCTGGAGCAGATCCAGTGGGGCAAGCAGGACATCGTCTTCGCCGGCGGCGGTGAAGAAGAGCACTGGAGCCAGTCGTTCCTGTTCGATGCCATGGGCGCCCTGTCGACCAAGCGCAACGAAACCCCTGAGCTGGCCTCGCGCGCCTACGACGCCGACCGTGATGGCTTCGTCATCGCCGGCGGTGGCGGCATGGTGGTGGTCGAGGAGCTGGAGCACGCTCTGGCCCGTGGCGCCAAGATCTACGCCGAAATCGTCGGCTACGGCGCGACTTCCGATGGTTACGACATGGTCGCTCCAAGCGGCGAAGGCGCGATCCGCTGCATGCAGCAGGCGCTGTCCACCGTCGACACCCCGATCGACTACCTGAACACCCACGGCACCTCGACGCCGGTCGGCGACGTCGCTGAAATGAAAGGCGTGCGCGAAGTGTTCGGCGACAAGGCACCCAAGATCAGCTCGACCAAGAGCCTGTCTGGCCACTCGCTGGGCGCCGCTGGCGTGCACGAAGCGATCTACTGCCTGCTGATGATGGAAAACAACTTCATCGCCGGCTCCGCCAACATCGACGAACTGGACCCAGAGGTCGCTGACCTGCCGGTACTGCGTAAAACCGAAGAAAACGCCAAGATCGATACGGTCATGAGCAACAGCTTCGGCTTCGGCGGCACCAATGCCACCCTGGTGCTCAAGCGCTGGACTGGCAAGTAAGACGCTGCTGCGACAACGAAAACGCCCCGACTGGTTCGGGGCGTTTTCATTTGTGTTGCCCGCGAAAAAGCCGGTAGCTCAACGCTGCTTGGGCAGTACCGCAAGGAAATTATCCC
Source organism: Pseudomonas wayambapalatensis (assembly GCF_049942315.1). NCBI lineage: Bacteria > Pseudomonadati > Pseudomonadota > Gammaproteobacteria > Pseudomonadales > Pseudomonadaceae > Pseudomonas > Pseudomonas wayambapalatensis. The sequence goes on along the minus strand of NZ_JBNFMU010000204.1, from coordinate 4,430 downwards.
GCGCCACCTTGCGCGCAACCGCCTCAGGCAACGCGTCCAGAAACGGCTCGAATCCGTGCATCTGCTCACCGACACTGCCGAACTTGCCGACCACATCCGAACCCAGCATGAACCGCTCCGGGAAGCGCTCGACCAACGCCAGCCACGCCTTGCGCGGGGCGCCTCGCTCATCCAGCAGGTAAGGCTGCAGCACACTCCACGAGAGGTCGATATACAGGTTCGGATAAGCTTCGAGCATGCGCTCCAGCGTTGGCAGGATGAAGTCCATCTGCGTCTGGTGACGATGAATCTCCATGCTGGTACCGGCATGGGCCCAGATGAAACGCGTATGCGGGTGATTGCGCAGCGGCTCTTCGATCTCCGCCAGGTACAGCGGGTTACGCTCGCGCTTGGAGGTGATGTTCGAATGCACCAGCACCGGCAAGTCTCGCTCGGCCGCCAGATGGTAAATGCGCGCCATTGCTTCGTTGTTGGCCCGCGGCGTGTCACCGCTGGTCAGCGCCGTGAGGTCATCATGCCGGGTGAACACCTCACCGATGCCCTGCCAGAACCCTGGGTGCAATTCGAGCATCCGCTCGATGTGGCTGACCGCGTTCTTGTCCACCGGGTTGAAACCCGACAGGAACGGATGAAAGCGTTTCTGCTGCTCGGCCGGCAACTTCTGCACCGCTGCCACTACATGGATATCGGTAGCACTGAACCAGTAGGCATCAGCGTCGTCACCCGCGTAATAGCGTGGGCGCTTGGGTTCATCCTCATGCCATTTCTTCGCCACCGGAATACCGGAAATCATCGCGTGCTCGACGCCGGCTTCATCCATGGCTTTCAGCAGTGCAGGCATGCCTTCGGTTTCCTGGAAGAAGTCGACGTAATGCAGATGGGCGTCACTGTAGCGATAGTCGCGCGCTTGCGCCGCCTGGCACAGGCACCCGGATAACACAATGCAGGCCAGCACTCTGGCAATCATGGAGCAGCTTCCTTGTTCCAGTCAGGAACAGGGTAGACCCGCGCGCCTGCAAGACGGTTCAGCATGCCGCCGCGACCCGCTATGCTAGGCGCACCCCCTGCCCGTCCGGAGCCCGACCATGAGCAGCCCCCTGATCATCCGCCCACGCGCCGAATCGGTGGAGGGCCAACCGATCCTGCGCCCGCTACCCTCGGCTCAGTGCCGCAGCGTCGGCCCCTTCGTATTCTTCGACCACATGCTGGATACTGACTTTGCCCCCGGCAGCGGCATGGACATCCGCCAGCACCCGCATATCGGCTTGTCGACCCTGACCTACCTGTTCGAAGGCGAGATCCTGCACAAGGACAGCCTGGGCTCCGATCAGCGCGTGCTACCCGGTGACGTCAGCTGGATGACTGCTGGGCGCGGCGTCGCACATGTGGAACGTACGCCGGCACAAGCCTTCGCCAAAGGCTCGCGACTGCACGGCCTGCAGGTCTGGCTGGCATCACCCAAGACCCACGAACAGGGCGATCCCAGCTACAGCCACCACCCCGCAAGCAGCTTGCCGGTAAGTGACAACCTCGGGGTACGCATCCGCCTGATCGCCGGCACCGGATTCTGTCTGGAGTCGCCAGTACCGGTGCTCTCTCCTACCCTCTACGCCCAGGTGCAGATGCAGGCGGCAACCTCGTTGATCGTGCCGAACGAGCACGCACAACGGGCACTGTACCTGCTCGATGGCGAGCTGGTGCTCGATGGTAAGGAGGTGGAGGCGTGCAGCCTGGTCGTGTTGCCGGAGGGCGAAGAAGTGGAGCTGTATGCCGAAGGCGAGTGCCAGCTGGTGCTGATAGGCGGCGCACCGCTGGACGGACCTCGGCGGATGAACTGGAACTTCGTTGCCAGCGATCCGCAGCTGATCGAACAGGCCCGGGCACGCTGGGCGGCAGGTGACTGGCCACAGGTGCCGGGGGAGACCTCCCGGATCGAGCTACCTCGATAGGTTGAGCCGCTTTGCGGCCGTTCGCGGGCAAGCCCCCACAAGGATGGAGCAACCCTGACAAGCAGCGCCGCACCCGTGGGAGCGGGCTTGCCCGCGAAGGGCTGCATAGCAGCCCCAATACGCTGTCAGTGTGTAAACACTTCTTCCAGCAGATTGTGCATCGCGCGGAAGGCCCGCTCCGAGGTACGACGGTCGTACTGCATCTTGCCCGGCACGTTGGCATTCGGGTCGGTAAACGAATGCACCGCGCCGCCATAGCTCAACAGTTGCCAATCGACCTTGGCCGCGTTCATTTCAGCCTCGAACGCCGGCAATTGCTCTCGGGGCACCAGCGGGTCGGAAGCACCGTGGAGCACCAGCACCGAGCCCTTGATGCGCTTGGCGTCTTCAGGGTTCGGCGTGTCCAGGGTGCCGTGGAACGACACCGCCGCCTTCAGGTCGGCGCCAGTACGCGCCAGCTCCAGGGCGCAGCAGCCACCGAAGCAGAAACCGAAAGTACCGACCTTGCCCGGCGCCAACAGCGCCTTGGACTGCCCGAGCAGTTGCGCCAGGGCCTCCTGCATGCGCTTGCGCAGCTCGGCCCGGTCATTCTTCAACGGCATCATCGCCGCACCTGCCTCATCGGCGTTCGACGGACGCACGCCCTGGCCGTACAGATCAGCGATCAGCACCACATAGCCCTTCTCGGCCACTTCCTTGGCGATTCGCTCGGCGCCCTCACCGATGCCCATCCAATTCGGCGCCATCACCAGCCCCGGCCGCCCCAGCGCCCCCGGCTCATAAACCAGACGGCTTTCATAGCCCTTGCCGGAAACGTGATAGACCAGCGACTCGACGATTACCTTGCTCATCAAACTCCTCCTGAACCTGGAACTGTTCGGTATCACGACCCTAGTGTGTACGGACCCCGGTGCAAAAGGCTAGCCGATGCTGACGATCTTCATGATTGCCAGAAAGGTCACATTAGAAAAAAGCGATCCTGCAATTGATAAGTGTGAACGGGCACAAAAAAACCCGCCGAAGCGGGTTTTTTCATGAAGCTCGAACTCAGGCCGACAGCTCGACCAGCAGCTTGTTCAAGCGACGTACATAGGCCGCTGGATCCTTCAGGCTGTCACCGGCAGCCAAGGCCGCCTGGTCGAACAGGATGTGCGACAGCTCCGAGAAGCGGTCCTCGCTCTGCTCGTTGTCGAGCTTCTCGATCAGCGGGTGAGTCGGGTTGAACTCGAAGATCGGCTTGGAATCCGGCACCTTCTGCCCGCTGGCCTCGAGGATCTGGCGCATCTGCAAGCCCAGGTCCTGCTCGCCAATGGCCAGGATCGCCGGCGAGTCGGTCAGGCGGTGGGAAACGCGGACTTCAGCCACGCTGTCACCTAGCGCACTCTTCAGACGCTCGACCAGCCCTTCCTTGTCCTTGGCGACTTCTTCCTGGGCCTTCTTGTCCTCTTCGGAATCCAGCTTGCCCAGGTCCAGGTCGCCACGAGCGACGTCAACGAAGCCCTTGCCTTCGAACTCGCTCAGGTAGCTCATCAGCCACTCGTCGATGCGATCGGTCAGCAGCAGCACTTCGATGCCTTTCTTGCGGAAGACTTCCAGGTGCGGGCTGTTCTTCACCTGCGCATACGACTCACCGGTGAGGTAGTAGATCTTGTCCTGGCCTTCCTTGGCGCGGGCCAGGTAGTCCGCCAGGCTGACGCTCTGTTCGCCGCTGTCGTCGTGGGTGGAGGCAAAGCGCAGCAGACCTGCGATCTTCTCCTTGTTGGCGAAGTCTTCTGCCGGGCCTTCCTTCAGCACCTGGCCGAAGTTCTTCCAGAAGCCTTTGTACTGCTCGGGCTCGTTCTTGGCCAGCTTCTCCAGCATGTCCAATACACGCTTGGTCAGGGCCGACTTCATCGAGTCGATGATCGGGTCTTTCTGCAGGATTTCGCGCGACACGTTCAGCGAAAGGTCGTTGGAGTCGACCACACCCTTGATGAAGCGCAGGTACAGCGGCAGGAACGACTCGGCCTGGTCCATGATGAACACGCGCTGCACATACAGTTTCAGGCCGCGCGGCGCTTCGCGCTGGTACAGGTCGAAGGGGGCGCGGGCCGGTACGTACAGCAGCGAGTTGTACTCAAGCTTGCCTTCGACCTTGTTGTGGCTCCAGGCCAGCGGGTTCTCGAAGTCATGGCCGATGTGCTTGTAGAACTCCTGGTATTCCTCGTCCTTGATCTCGGTACGCGAACGGGTCCACAGGGCGCTGGCGCGGTTGACGGTTTCCCATTCCTCGGCCGGCTGTTCTTCGCCTTCGGCGGCAGCAGCCTGCTCCTTGGGCAACTGGATCGGCAGGGCAATGTGGTCGGAGTACTTCTTGACCACGTTGCGCAGACGCCAGCCGTCGGCGAACTCCTGCTCGTCCTTCTTCAAGTGCAGGACGATGCGAGTGCCGCGCTGCGGCTTGTCGATGGTGGCGACTTCGAAGTCGCCCTCGCCTTTGGA
>NZ_JBNFMU010000203.1:0-2500 GCF_049942315.1 Pseudomonas wayambapalatensis | reverse complement strand
CCTGTGGGAGCGGGCTCGTCCCGCGATGAGGCCAGGGCAGGCAACATCAGACCGTGATGCCCTGCCCCGCCAGGAAGGCGACGAAGGCCTCTTCGTCCAGCACCTTGACCCCCAGCTCACTGGCCTTGGCCAGCTTCGACCCAGCCCCCGGACCTGCCACCACGCAGTGGGTCTTGCCGGACACCGAGCCCGCCACCTTGGCGCCGAGGCTTTCCAGCTTGTCCTTGGCGATGTCGCGGCTCATGCGCTCCAGGGTGCCGGTCAGCACCCAGGTCTGACCGGCCAGGGGCAGGCCCTCGGTGGTTTTCTTCTCGCTGTGCCAGTGCATGCCGAACGCTTCGAGCTGGGCTTCGATGGCGCGGGCGAGTTGCTGGTTGGCCTCGACCTTGAAGAACTCGCGCACGGCATCGGCCTGCTTGGTGTTCAGGGCCTGGCGCAGGTCGATGCCGTCGGCGGCGATGATCTTGTCGAGGGTGCCGAGCTTGTCCACCAGCTTCTCGGCGCCGGTCGGGCCGACCGAGGGGATGTCGAGCTTGGCGATCATCCCGGCGAGGGTGGTGCTGGCAGCGAACTCCGCCGCCAGCTCGCCTTGGTCCTGCAACTGCATGCCGCTGTCGAGCAGTTGCTGGATGACCTGGCGGTTGTGCGCATCCTCGAAGAAATTGTGGATCTCGTAGGCGACTTCAAGGCCGATGTCCGGCAGGTAGGTCAGCACCTGCGGCAGTGCCACCTGCACCCGCTCCAGGCTACCCAGGGAGCGAGCCAGGACCTTGGCGGTCTCCTCGCCCACATCGGGGATGCCCAGGGCGAAGATGAAGCGCGCGAGCGGCGGGCGCTTGCTCGCCTCGATGGCTTCAAGCAGCTTGCGGCTGGAGACCTCGGCGAAGCCCTCCAGGTCGACGATCTGCTCGAACTGGAGCTTGTACAGGTCTGCCGGCGAACCGATCAGCCCCTCGTCGACCAACTGCTCGACGCTCTTCTCGCCGAGACCGTCGATATCCATCGCCCGGCGCGACACATAGTGAATGATCGCCTGCTTGAGCTGGGCACCGCAGGCCAGGCGGCCGACGCACCGATACACCGCACCTTCGCTGGTGGTTTCCTTGCCCTTGCTGCGCTTGACCAACTGGGTGCGCTCGACCTGCGAGCCGCACACCGGGCAGGTGGTTGGCACTTCGACCGGGCGGGCGTCATCGGGGCGACGCTCGAGCACTACCTGCATCACCTGCGGGATCACATCACCGGCACGGCGGATGATCACCGTGTCGCCGATGCGCAGGCCCAGGCGGGCGATTTCGTCCATGTTGTGCAGGGTGGCGTTGGATACGGTCACCCCGGCCACCTTGACCGGCTTGAGACGGGCGACCGGAGTCACCGCGCCGGTACGGCCGACCTGGAACTCGACGTCCAGCACCTCGGTGAGTTCTTCCATGGCCGGGAATTTATGGGCGATGGCCCAGCGCGGCTCACGCGCACGGAAACCCAGTTCGCGCTGCGCCGCCAGGCTGTTGACCTTGAACACCACGCCGTCGATCTCGTAGGGCAGCGCGTTGCGGCGGGCGCCGATGTCCTGGTAGTAGGCCAGGCATTCTTCGATGCCGGCGGCGTGCTTGAGCTCAGGGCTGATCGGCATGCCCCAGACCTTGAGCTGCTCGAGAATGCCGATATGGCTGTCGCCGACGCTCGCTGAAGTCTGGCCGATACCGTAGCAGCAGAATTCCAGCGGGCGGCTGGCGGTGATCTTCGAGTCCAGTTGACGCAGGCTGCCAGCGGCAGCGTTGCGCGGGTTGGCAAAGGTCTTGCCGCCGACTTCGGCCTGAGCGGCATTGAGGCGTTCGAAACCCGCCTTGCTCATGTACACCTCGCCACGCACTTCGAGCACTTCGGGCCAGCCGCTGCCATGCAGCTTCAACGGGACGTTGCGGATGGTGCGCACGTTGGCGCTGATGTCTTCGCCGGTCGTGCCGTCGCCACGGGTGGCGCCTTGCACCAGCTGGCCGTTGCGGTACAACAGGCTCACCGCCAGGCCATCGAGCTTGGGCTCGCAGCTGTAGTCGACCGCCTCGGCCTGGTCGAGCCCTTCGACCACACGCCGTCCGAATTCGCGCAAGTCAGCCTCTTCGAAGGCGTTGCCCAGGCTAAGCATGGGGATCTCGTGGCGTACCTGGGTAAAGGCGGCCAGGGCTGCACCGCCGACACGCTGAGTAGGCGAGTCGGGAGTGATCAGGTGCGGATGCTCGGCTTCCAGCGCCTTGAGTTCGTTGAACAGCCGGTCGTATTCGGCGTCGGGCACACTGGGCTCGTCCAGCACGTAGTAGCGATAGTTGTGCTGGTCGAGTTCGGCGCGCAGTTCGTGGATTCGGTTTTCGGCGTTCATCTTTCAGGTCTCTTGCAAAGCAAAAGAGCAGCCTGGGTGATGCCGGCGCGGATCGGGATGCTGTTCAGCATGTACTGACCTCATCACCGGACAAGCCGGACGCCGCACCGCCGCTCCCACAGA
>NZ_JBNFMU010000202.1:0-1410 GCF_049942315.1 Pseudomonas wayambapalatensis | reverse complement strand
CCTGTGGGAGCTGGCTTGCCTGCGATGGGCCGCGAAGCGGCCCCGGCAATCCATGAGGTAACACCGTGCACTCCACCGACGTGATCATCCTCGGCGCCGGCGCCGCCGGCCTGATGTGTGCTCAACTCAGCGCGCGCCGTGGCCGCCGTGTGCTGCTGCTCGACCATGCCAACAAACCGGGCAAGAAAATCCTCATGTCCGGCGGCGGGCGCTGCAACTTCACCAACATGTACACCGAACCCGCCAATTTCCTCTCGCAGAACCCGCACTTCTGCAAGTCGGCGCTGGCCCGCTACACCCAGTGGGACTTCATCGAGCTGGTGGCCAAACACGGCGTGCCGTACCACGAGAAGAAGCTCGGCCAGCTGTTCTGCGACAACAAGTCCAGCGACATCCTCGACATGCTCCTGGCCGAATGCGACGACGCCGGCGCCGAGCTGCGGATGAACACCAGCATCGAGCAGATCGAGAAGACCGACAGCGGTTATCGCCTGCAGACCAGTGCCGGTGTATTTGCCTGCCAGTCGCTGGTGATCGCCACCGGCGGTCTGTCGATCCCAACCCTGGGCGCAACCGGCTTCGGCTACCAGGTCGCCCGCCAGTTCGGCCACGCCCTGCTGCCGACCCGCGCTGCGCTGGTGCCGTTCACCATCACCGAGCCCCAGCTCAAGGCATTGTGCACCGAGCTCTCCGGCACCTCGCTGGACTGCATCGCCAGCTGCAACGGCACCAGCTTCCGCGAAAACCTGCTGTTCACCCATCGCGGCCTGAGCGGCCCGGCGATCCTGCAGATTTCCTCGTACTGGGAAGCGGGCGACACCCTGGAGATCAATCTGTTGCCCGACCGCGACGCGCTGGAGTGGCTGCAAGGCGTGCAGGCCGAACGCCCCAACAGCGAGCTGAAGACCGTGCTGGGCGAGGTGTTCACCCGCAAGCTGGCGACCCTGCTGGCCGAGCAGTGGTTCGTTTCGAAACCCTTGAAGCAGTACACCCCGGCAGAATTGACCCAGATCGCCGGGCAGCTCGCGGCCTGGCAACTGGTACCGGCAGGCACCGAGGGCTACCGCACCGCGGAAGTGACCCTGGGCGGCGTCGACACCCGCGAGGTGTCGTCCAAGACCATGGAGTCGCTCAAGAGCCCGGGATTGTTCTTCATCGGCGAGGTGCTGGACGTCAGCGGGCACCTGGGCGGGTTCAATTTCCAGTGGGCGTGGGCTTCTGCCAACGCAGCGGCGCAGTTCGTTTAGAGTAGAATCCTTTCAGCACGGAACGCTTCTTGCTGGTCTGTGCCGGGAAGGTTTGACCGAGTGCGCTGCCCTTCGCGGGGAAAAACAACCCCCCCAAAACTTCCCTGCCCCCACAGAGAGGAGACTCCCCCCCAAAAAAAAACAACCACAACCCTCCCCAAAC
>NZ_JBNFMU010000201.1:0-2982 GCF_049942315.1 Pseudomonas wayambapalatensis | reverse complement strand
AGCCGAGGAACGGCCGGGGTCGCGCTCGACTTTACGGGTTGTAAATGAGCATTCCGACCGGGCTGGCGCACCAGGCTGTTTTCAACGCAGCATCACCGAGTATCAAGGTTTTTCATACAGAGCCTAGGTTTACGACACCGGCGTTGCCGGTGATCGCAAGACAATCAGCTGATCGCCGCATCCACCAGTGCCTGGGCTTCCTGCACCAGGCGCTGCAGGTGCGCCTCGTCAACGAAGCTCTCGGCGTAGATCTTGTAGATGTCCTCGGTACCCGATGGACGCGCGGCAAACCAGCCATTGGCGGTCATCACCTTCAGGCCGCCGATGGCCTGACCGTTGCCTGGCGCATGGCTGAGGATCTGCTGGATCGGCTCGCCGGCAAGCTCGGTGGACTTCACCTGCTCAGGCGCCAGCTTGCTCAGCAGCGCTTTCTGCCGCGCATCGGCCTTGGCCTCGACCCGGGTGGCGTACGGCTTACCCAGCGCTGCGGTGAGGTCGGCATAGGCCTGGCTCGGATTGCGCCCCGTGCGTGCAGTCATCTCGGCCGCCAGCAATGCGGGAATCAGGCCGTCCTTGTCGGTCGCCCAGACGCTGCCGTCCAGACGCAGGAACGAAGCGCCCGCACTCTCCTCTCCGCCAAAACCAAGCGAACCTTCGAACAGGCCCTGGGCGAAAAACTTGAAGCCCACCGGCACTTCATGGAGCTTGCGCCCCAACCGCTCGGTAACCCGGTCGATCATGCCACTGCTGACCACGGTCTTGCCGACCGCGGCGTCGCTGCGCCAATGCGGGCGGTGGCGGAACAGGTAGTCGATGGCCACGGCAAGGTAGTTGTTCGGCTGCAGCAGGCCGTCACTGGTGACGATACCGTGGCGATCATGGTCCGGGTCGCAGGCAAAGGCCACGTCGAAACGCTCGCGCAGGCCGATCAGCCCTTGCATGGCGTATGGCGACGAAGGGTCCATGCGAATCTGCCCGTCCCAGTCGACGCTCATGAAGCGGAAGGTCGGGTCGACCTCGGTGTTGACCACTTCAAGGTTCAACTGGTATCGCTCGGCAATCGCCGACCAATAGCGCACGCCCGCGCCACCCAGCGGATCGACACCCAGGCGCAGGTTGGCTTTACGGATGACCTCGAAATCGATGACGTTTTCCAGGTCTGCCACGTAGCTGCTCACGTAGTCGTGACGCTGGGTAGTGGCAGCCTGCAGAGCCTGGGCGTAGTCAATGCGCTTGACACCCGCAAGACCTGCAGCCAGCAGTTCGTTGGCCTTGGCTTCGACCCACTTGGTCACATCGCTGTCAGCCGGGCCGCCATTGGGCGGGTTGTATTTGAAACCACCGCTCTGGGGCGGGTTGTGCGAGGGGGTGATGACGATGCCGTCGGCCAGACCCTGTTGACGACCGCGGTTGTAGCACAGGATCGCATGGGACACCGCCGGGGTCGGGGTGTACTCGTCGTCCTTGGACAAGCGCACCTGCACGCCATTGGCCGCCAGGACCTCCAGCGCGCTGGCGGTGGCCGGCGCCGACAAGGCATGGGTGTCAGCACCGATGAACAGCGGACCATCGATGCCCTTCTCCTGGCGGTACAGGCAGATCGCCTGGGTGATCGCCAGCACATGATACTCGTTGAAGCTCAACTCGAACGAAGTGCCTCGGTGTCCGGAAGTGCCGAAGGCCACGCGCTGCGAAGCGACCGCAGCGTCCGGGCGACCGGTGTAGTAGGCGGTCAACAGGCGGGGAATATCGACCAGCACGCTGGCCGGAGCCGGCTTGCCTGCCAAAGGGCTGAGCGTCATGCAGAACCTCGAGTTCAACGGATGTAGGTGTTGGAACGCGCAGTGTACTGGGAGTTGCAACGGCGCGCGATGGGGCCGGATCAGTTGGCGGCGGTATGCCACCAGCCAGGAAACATCTGTTGCACCCGCGGCTCACTGAAGCGCTCATCGATCAGAAAAAGCACGCCACGATCCTGGTCGCCCCGAATGACTCGACCAGCCGCCTGGATCACCTTGCGCACGCCAGGGTACAGGTACGCGTAGTCAAAACCGCTGCCAAACTGCCGGGCCAAACGTTGCTTGAACTGTTCGTTGACCGGATTGACCTGGGGCAAGCCAAGGGTGGCGACAAAGGCACCTATCAGCCGGGTGCCCGGCAGGTCCACTCCTTCAGCGAAGGCCCCGCCCAGTACAGCGAAACCTATCCCTCGCCCATCCGCCACGAAACGCGCCAGAAATCCCTCGCGTGCGGCCTCGTCCATGCCCGGCGCCTGCCGCCAGTGCGGCACCTCGGGGTGCCGTTCGGCGAACAGGGCCATCACCTGCTCCAGGTATTCAAAGCTGCTGAAGAACGCCAGGTAGTTGCCCGGCTGACGCTGGTACTGCTCGCCGATCAGCCCGACGATCGGCGCCAGGGACGCACTGCGCTGCTGAAAGCGGGTCGAAACCTCACTGACGATCCGCACCTGCAACTGCTCGGCGCGAAATGGCGCGGCCACGTCCAGCCAGGCGGTGTCTGCCGGCATACCCAGCAAGTCGGAATAGAAGCGCCGAGGCCCTAGCGTCGCCGAAAACAGGGTGACGCTGCGCGCCGCAGCCATTCGCGGGCCAAGCAGGCGCGCGGGCACCACATTACGCAGCGTCAGGGTTGCCAGACGACGGTTTCGCGGGCCGTTACGCAGGCTGACATCGAACAGGAAATGCTCATCGAACAGCTCGGCCACACGGCTGAACTGCAGGGCATGGAAATAGAACTGCAGGACCTGCGGTTCGACGTGCGCAGGCGCCTGCTCCATGGCCTCCTGAATCAGGCCAATGCACTGTTGCAACGCCCGCAGGAATGCCTCGGGCAATTGGTCGCTCGCCTGGTACGGTGCCCGCTGGGACTTGTACAACGCATTCCACTGGCGATTGAGACGCTCCAGAGCGCTGCTCAAGCCCGCCGGCTTGGCCTTGCGCAAGGCCAGCAGTTGCCCTTGGT